>JAKSMO010000060.1 GCA_024400545.1 Bacteroidales bacterium
GTTTTTTTGCACCTTGTTTTTGACTAAAAGTTGCATTTCTTATTGGAACTTAGGGACAGAAATAGTGAAATCCATAGGTGTAAGCAAATCAACTATTTGCAGAGAATTTAAAAGAAACATGCGACCTCACGGGAGTGCCTACAATTACAAGGAAGCGCACCTGGTTTCACAGAAAAGATGGAGAAACGCCAAGAAACATATAAAGCTTACCGAGGACATGAAAGTCCAGATCCGAAACAAGCTGTCCCTGTTTTGGAGCCCAGAGCAGATTGCTGGATACTTTAGAATCCAAGGCCTAGACTGCGTCAGCCACGAGAGAATATACCAGATGGTCTGGCAGGACAAGAAGAACGGGGGAACGCTCTACAAGCAGCTTCGCAGAAGGGGCAGAAGGTATAGGAAGAGAGGCAGCAAGTACCTGTACGGCGGGACGATACCGAACCGGGTGGACATATCGGAGAGGCCGCCCATAGTGGACGACAAGACCCATTTCGGCGACCTTGAGGGCGACCTAGTCATGGGTAAAGGACACCAGGGGGCCATCGTCACGATTGTCGACCGGATGACCAACTTCTCCTGGTCCGCCATGCTCCCGGGAAAGAAGGCGGGCGATGTGTCAGAAGCCATCATTGAAATGCTAAGACCTCTCAAAGGGTATCTGCATACGTTGACCTTCGACAACGGACGGGAGTTCTCTGGCCATGAGTATGTCGCCAAGGAGCTGGGTATCAAGGTGTATTTCGCCAGGTCATACCATTCGTGGGAGCGCGGATGCAATGAGAACTGGAACGGTCTGCTACGGCAGTTCTTCCCTAAGGGGTCCTCCTTCGATGGCGTCTCCCCTGAAAAATTGCCCATCTGCACCTACCTAATAAACACTCGTCCGAGAAAAAAATTGGGATTTATTTCCCCTGTTTCAAAAATTTGCAGTATATTTGCAAACGATACGAACCTAGTCAGCCTGATCAACTCTGTTGCGTTTGTTGGTTGAATTCAGCATGAATAGTTCGTCCTAAACAATATATCATAATGGGAGCAGTTTTGGGAAAACAAATATTACCAAGATATGCATAAGTGCTTGGAAAGTGATAAAATTTTTGACTTAAAATAATAGTATCACAGACTTTTAACATGGAAATATATGGCAGATGAAAGAGGTTTGATATCGGCTTTGCGGGAGCAGAAGGAGGCTGGCCTCAAAGGCGGCATATATCATCGCACGCAGGTTGATTTTGCCTATAATACTAATCATATCGAGGGCAGTCGGCTTACGCATGAGCAGACCCGCTATATCTTTGAGACGAACACCCTTGGGATTACCAGCGAGGCTACCAATGTGGACGACATTGTCGAGACTGTCAATCATTTTCAGTGCTTCGATTTCATCTTGGACCACGCTACGGAGCCTTTGACTGAGCATCTCGTCAAGGAGCTTCATAAGATACTAAAGACTGGCACTTCGGATAGCCGCAAGTCGTGGTTTCGTGTGGGCGAATATAAGTCGCTGCCTAACGAGGCCGGAGGGGCTGCTACCTGTCAGCCCGAAGAGGTTGCATCTCAGATGTCTGTATTGATTAACAATTATACGGCAAAAGAGGATAATACTTTCGACGATATCCTCGACTTCCATCATCAATTTGAGGTCATTCATCCCTTTCAGGATGGTAATGGTCGTGTGGGACGGCTCATCATGTTCAAAGAGTGCTTGGCCAGCGGTATCGTCCCATTTGTCATCACAGATGACCTCAAATATTACTATTACCGCGGCCTCCACGAGTGGCCCGCCATTCCCGGTTATTTGCGGGACACATGCCTCACGGCACAGGACAGATACAAGCAGGTACTTGACTATTTCCGTGTGGAATATTGAAAGATAAGGTGACGACCGACAATAATCGGCATGTCTTCTCCTCCACACAAATCTTGGTGTTAGCACCGTGAATTTTTCCTATAGTCGCATTGGGGTCTGGAATCTATCGTAGCATACACAATTTTTATGTATGTCGGTATTTTTTCGTATCTTTGCAACTTAAAAATAGTGTGTGTTTGGAAATTGTAAATAATTTGTAAACAACTAATTATTAATAATAATTCTAATCCCGATGGGTCCGATGGGTAATAAGTGGACCGAAAGTAATAAAATGAAAAAAGTATTATGCACACTGATGGCTGTGCTGATGCTATCGATGATGGCAATGGCACAGAAGAAAACCATCAATGCTCCTATGACCAGGGAGCTTGCAACCAAGGTTGCCGCCATGAAAGGCGCAAAGCAGACCATGGGCAAGATGACCAAGAAAATGGACATTCCTGCTGCCAAGACGGTTATCTCCACCTTCCCCTACCTGGAGGATTTTGAGAGCGGCCGCGGCGACTGGACTGTGATTGACCAGGACAACGACGGTTTCACCTGGGAGCTCGGTGCCACTCTTGGCGGAACGTGGGGAACCCATTCCGGCAACGAATGCATCCTCTCCGGCTCCTACGACAACGACAACGGCGTAGCCCTTACCCCCGACAACTGGCTGGTGAGCTCGCAGATTCAGCTGCCCGCCACGGCTACCGACTTCGTACTCTCTTGGTACGACGCTGCTCAGGATCCCGACTATGCCGGCGAGCACTACTCGGTTTATATTGCCACCAGCAACACCGTTGCTGCTTTCACCGCCACCACTGCTGTGTTCAGCACCACCCTCACCACCGACGCTTGGACCAAGCGCACCGTTGATCTGAGTGCATACGCAGGCCAAACTATTTATGTGGCATTCCGTCATCACAACTGCTCCGACATGTTCTACATGAAGCTCGATGATATCCGCGTCGGCGGACCCGAAGCCCCCACCGTGAGCATCAACGTTCCTGCCATGGCCGAGAGTGGCACCATGGTTAACCTCAGTGCCAACGTGAGCGGCGCCACCTCATTCCAGTGGACCCTCAACGGCGCAACTCCCGCCACCGCCACCACCTACGATGTGCAGGCCACCTGGTCCACCCCCGGCACCTACACCGTAGTGGCCACCGCCACCAACAGCGTAGGCTCTGCCAGCGACAGCGCCACCATCGACATCTACTATTGCGCTACCATCGACTCCTTCCCCTACACTGCCAACCTGGCTGCCGGCCTTGGCTGCTGGAGCAACCGTAGCGACTCCACCGATGGCACTGGCTGGCTGGCTGTAAGCGAAATCGACGGCCTCGACGAAGGCTCCGTTGCCTCCATCTCCGCACAGTCTTTCATGGGCTTGTTCATGCTCGATATCCCTGTTGATAACTGGCTGACCAGCCCCCAGATTGATGTTCCCGCCACTGGCGAATACGAGCTCTCCTGGAATGTGAAGCCTTTCGACCCCAACTTTGCCGGCGATAACTACAGCGTCTATGCCATTGTTGGCGACCAGACCACCCTGCTCTACACCGAGACGCTCAGCAGCAGCATGACCACACCCCTCAGCAGCATGACCACCTGGCAGCACCGCATCGTGAGTCTCTCGGCCTATGCCGGCCAGAGCATCCGCTTGGCTTTCCGCCACCACAACAGCGCCGGTGGTTATGTGATTATCCTCGACCAGATCAGCATCACCACCCTCTCCGCACCTTATGTCACTCTGCAGGCTCCTGCCTATGCAAAGGTGAACCAGCCCGTAGCCTTCACCGCCAACAGCGGCAATGCCAACAGCTATGCTTGGACTGTTGACGGCGCAGCCGTGACCGAAACCTCCAACACCCTTACCTACACCTTCACCACTACCGGCACCCACAACGTAGAGGTTGTTGCCACCAACACCATCGGTTCCACTACCGCCTCCGCCACTGTTGAGGCCATCGAGTGCATGGCCATCACCTCCATCCCCTACACCGAGGGCTTCGAAGACCAGATTCTCTGTTGGGATTCCGTTAGCATGGACCCCGCCAACGACGCTTTCTTCGGCATCGTTTCCGCCGATGAGGCCGGTGTGGCAGCCCATAGCGGCAACAACGTGTTCCAGTTCAGCAGCTATGCTGATGCCAACGATTACAACCAGTACCTTATCACTCCCGAAATCAGCATTGCCGAAGGTTCTGTAGCCGTCAAGTTCTGGTATCGTGGCTATAACGAGGCCGACGCTTTCCGCGTGCTCTACTCCACTACTGGCAACCAGCCCGCCGACTTCACCCACGAGTTGGCCGACTTCCCCACCGTGCCCACCACCCAGTGGACCCTCTTTGGCGCAGCCCTGCCCGCCGATGCCAAATATGTGGCCATCAACTACTATGGCGACTATCAGTACTACCTCTATGTAGATGATTTCGAGCTCACCACCCTCAGTGCTCCTACCGCCACCATCAGCGGCCCCGCTACCGCATGGGTCAACAACACCGTTACCTTCACCGCCAACGCTGTGATGGCCGACACCTATGCTTGGACCGTTGACGGCACTGCCCAGAGCAGCACCAACGGCACCCTCGACGTGGTCTTCACCACCGCCGGCATCCACAATATTGAACTCACCGTGACTAACAACCAAGGTTCTGCCACCGCCACTGCCACCATCGAGGTGAAGGCTTGGGGCGACACCATGTACTACGACAACGGCAACTACGATGACGCTGTTGGCACCAACGGCGAAATCTACTGGGGCGTTAAGTTCAACGCTGCCGACCTGCAGAATCGCAACTTCCTGACCCATGTGCTCTTCTTCGCTCCCGAAAACGGTAATGGCAACTACGAGGTGCGCATTTATCAGGGTGGCGAAAATGCTCCCCAGACCCTCCTGGCCCAGCAGACCCAGATGGTCAGCCAGTCTGAGGCTTGGCAGGATGTCCATCTCAACAGCTCCGTGCAGCTTGACGCCACTCAGCCCCTCTGGGTTGTGCTCCACACCACCGACATCGCTTATCCCGCAGCAGGTTGCGCATTCGATGGCAACTACAACAGCAGCTGGGCATCCACCGATGGCACTCAGTGGGGTTCTGTTCAGGCCCTCTCCAGCGGCAACATCAACGCATCTTGGATGATCCGCGCCGTGACCGGCAGTGCAGCAGGCATCAACGATATGGCAGTCGCCGATATGGCTCTCTATCCCAACCCCACCACCGGCCGCCTCAACATCGTGGCCGAAGGCTTCCAGATAGCCGAAGTGCTTGACATGAACGGTCGCACCGTGATGACTACCAACACCACCAGCGTTGACCTCAGCAACATGGCCAATGGCATCTACATGGTGCGCGTTGTCACCACCAGTGGCATCGCCCTGCAGAAAGTTGTGAAGAAATAACTGCTTCGCGCTGAATAGCTACCACAAGGGGACTCTCGCAAGAGGGTCCCTTTTTTGTTCGCCCACCCATGCTTCGCCCTACTTTCACCCATTTTACTATATGTACTACCTGTTGGCTGAATTAATTTAGCGCATATCTGACATGGTAGAAGGAGCTGCAAGAAAGAGGCTACAGATGTGTGCCCCCTTCCGCACGGATATAAATGTCTATTCGTTGTATCCATACAATGGACGGATATGGGCGGGGAATGGGACGGATAACGCACCAATAAGGGCGATGATGTGGAGCTACCTTGGGGTTTGGGTGAAATATCAACGAGTTGTTGGCGGTATTTCCACAATGGTGGCGCAGATGGTGGATGGGGTGATGGCTGAAAAGTCGCAGGGCAGCGTAGAGTCCGCTTCCGTAGATAGTAATAATCATTTTTCGAAGATTCCGTGTGATATTTTTCTTTTTGATGCGTTTAATATAGGTATGACAACTCACCCATTTATCGAATTAGTGGAGCAGCATTCGGCGCTGATTGACCGCATCTGCCGCTCGTTCTGCCGCTCGGCCGAGGACCGCAGGGATCTGAGGCAGGATGTGGTGATGAACCTTTGGGCGGGATGGAAGAGCTACAGCCCCACGGCCAAGCCGGCAACCTGGGTGTGGCGGGTGGCAATGAACACGGCCATCTCGTGGTTCCGACACCGACGGCGGCAGGTGGAGATAGTTATCGACAATGAGATAGACATACCCGAAGGTCTGGCCGACAAGGAGTTATCCGAGATGTTGGAAGCCCTAATGGCACGGCTGCCACAGCAGGATCAGCGACTGCTGAAGTTGTATCTGGACGGTTGGCGGCAGGATGAAATTGCCGAACTGATGGGCATCAGCCGCACCAATGTGCAGACCCGCATGTTCAGAATTAAAGAAAAAATGAAAGGAATGGCACAATGAAAGATTTAAACAATTGGATAGAGCAGATACATGCCGAGAATCGTAAACTGCGCGATGCTGAGCAGGGCACTGCGGTCGGCAGCAGCCGGCAGTCGGCGTGGCCATGGGCAGCGGCCGGTGCTGCGGTAGCAGTGGCTGCGGTGCTGTGCCTAATGGTGGTGGATAGGCAGCAGCCTATACCGCATGAGGTGCTGGCAGTTGCAACTCCTGTAGCTATAGAGCAGCCCGAGCCTGAGCATATAGCAGAAGTGCATCCAGCCAAAGTGCCAACTATGGAAGTGCGGAATGCGGCTAGTGGGACTGGCGACACGGTGAGTCATTCGCCCGAATTCTTGCCAAAACCAACCGTGGCACAGGCGGAAGAAGAGTATGCCTATTCGATGACCGAAAGCGGGATAAAGGTGTACTGCGAGAATCAGTGCAATGCCGACGAGGTGTTGGCACTTATGGAAGACATTGTGAAACAATCAGTATTGACAATATGAAAAAGGTGTTCGTATTTATGGTTTTGGCTGTGGTGTGCAGCCATGCGGCCATGTCGCAGACCGAATTGTACAAGCAGATGTGCCACGTGAAGGGCATCACCGCTTCGTGTATTGAAAACTGCCCGATAAGCGATAGTGTGCGGGTGAGTGTAACCATGCTTGAGGTCGACGATACAGCCACATACAACAGGTTGATGGCAGATCTGAAGGAGTTGGTGATTACTCGGGAACCAACTTTGCGGACAAAGTTTCTGAAACGGCTGTCGCACCTATTTACGTTGCAGATGACGATAGAGGCAACCCCCGCACAAGTAATTGGCAGCAAAAGGCCCTTGGGTAAGACGATGACTACGCGTCTGATTCTAGGACGCAGCACATTGGACTCCAATGAGTTGTTGGTGGTGTATAGCGTGGCCGAACAGCAGACGGCATTGGTGTTTCACTGCAAAGACGAGGCCGAGCTGGAGCAGGTACTGGTATATGTTTGTGGGCAGATACGTGCGGCGTGTATTAGTCTTGGGGATGAATGATTTTTAGGAGTTTAGGGGCTTATTGGCTTAGTAGTTGTCGCAACAATTAAGCCACTAAACTACTAAGCCATAAATCCACTTTAAACAATAAAACTATGAAGAAGTATTTGATGTTATTTGTTTTGACGATGGCTGCTGCTGCGAGCTATGCCCAGTTGCCCATAGAGGTGATGAACGCGATAGAGGCTGCCAAGCGGGAGAAAGCCCGTAAGGTTGCAGACACCACAAAGGCGACCACTGCCGAGGACTCTATTAGGCGCGACAGCCTGATTGTGGCTGGGAAAATCAAGCAGTTGGAAGCCATCTCGGTAAAGGCCCCGCGTCCGATATACAGCATGGACGGCGAGGTGGTGAACTATAATGTGGCCGACGATGCCACGGTGAAAGGCCTCACGGCCATGGATGCGCTGCAGAATGCGCCCAGCGTGGAGGTGGACATCGACGGCAATATCACCATGCGGGGCTCGTCGAATGTGGAGATATGGATGAACGGCTATCCTACCAACATGAACGGAGCCACGCTGAAGGTGTTCCTGGAGTCGCTGCCAGCCGACGCCATCGAGCGCATTGAGGTTATCAAAAATCCTTCGGCCAAATACATGGTGGCAGAAGGTTGCCATATCATCAATATCGTGACGAGTGTCAAGATTAGGAACAGCCATTTTGTATCCTTCGGCACTCGTGCCAACAGCCGTCCGGGATTTGCTCCGTGGGCAAGCTATGTGATTAAAAACGAGAAGCTGACGGCCAACATATACCTGAATGGGTCTTATTCTCGAAACCTTAAAGAGACGCTGGGCGGCAGCACTATGCGTGCCGACGGTGCCAATGGGACGATAGACACCACGGCAATCTCGGCCACCTGCCTCAGCAGCGATGCGCGCGACTTGAACTGCAATATTTTTGCGACGCTGAGCTATCAGGCCGACTCAATGAACGAGTTCTCGCTCTGGGGCATGGGATGGCTGATGCCCTCTGACAACAAAGTGGCAAGCACGGCCGACTGGTGGTATTTTGCCCCCGACAGGTTGCACTACATATATAATAATAGCACGCACGCGCTGATGCGGATGGGTAATGGTATGGCCACTGCCAGCTGGCGTCATAAGTTCGACCAGCAGGGGCACAACCTCTCCATTAGCCTGAATACCAACCTCAACTCATCCGCATCGCAGAAAACCGAGTGCCGTGAATACACATTGTTGGAAGGCGTGTGGGCCGACCACATGCGCCCCTACGACAAGCTAACCAACGCGGCTCGCGACCAGATATCCGTCTCCCTCAATGCCACCTACAACCGTCCCGTGGGCGAAAATGACGAGCTGACCTTTGGTGCGGCAGTCCAGCCTTCGCTTTCCAGCAACAGTCTCAACTGCAGTCTCTTCGACTCCGCCAGCATGGCCTATGCGACTACCGACACACTGCGTTCATACAACATTCGTGAGCACGGCTATCAGGGCAGTGTCAATGCCAATTGGCGGCACAAGTGGGAGCGCGTAACGCTGACCCTGGGGCTGAGAGCCTCTGCTACCCACAGCGACTATAAGATGAACGGTATCATGCCATTCGACACCGTATGCACCCGCTTACGTCTTGCGCCGTCGCTAGGGCTCACCTACCGCACAGAGAGTATGCACTATTTTCGCCTAAACTACTCTTTTGGTCAGTCTTACCCCAGCCTTCAGAACCTTGCGCCTTCGCCTTGCTATGGTGAGGATTCCTATCAGGTGGGAAATCCCGCACTGGAGCCCAGTTACCAGCACAGTGTCAACTTTAGCTGGAATCGGTATTTTGCCAGCAAGGGGTCGGTAGGTGTGGAAAGCTATGCCAAGTACACATCGGGAGAGATAGACGACGTCACCGACGTCACCCTTTCGCCCGACCCTTATCTGGGTCGCCTGGTGAGTTTCACCATGCCATTCAACATGGGGTCCAGCTACCAATACGGCATCGAGAGCAACGTCACCCTCTCGCCCAAAGCCTGGTTCAACCTGCGCCTCTACGCCAACCTCTACCGCTCCGGCTTCGACATTCAGCACCCCACCATCGGCCATCAGCAACAGAGCACCACCTCCTACAGTCTGCGCGCCAACGCATGGGTGAAGATTGCCAAGCGAGTGAGGGTCAATGTGTCGGGCAACTATGCCTCGCCAACGCAGCAGTTGTTTGGCCGCAGCATGGGCAGCTACACGATAGACCTAGGTGCCAACAGCGACTTCTGGGATAAGCGGCTGTCGGTGTCGCTCTCGGTGAGCGACCTTTTCAACTGGGGGCATCGACAGGGTTGGAACACCAACCCCTACCTCCAGAGCTACAGCGACACTCGAACCAACAGCCGTTATATAGCGCTTTCCGTAACCCTGCGTTTCGGCAAGATGGATCTGCAGTGGCAGGCAAAAGAAGGTTGAGGATAGGAATGAGAAGAAAAAAAATTGTGTTTTTTCTTCTCATTCCATTCATTTTTTGTATCTTTGCAACCCAGAATCCGAGCGGATGGATATCGTTAGGGGTGCTGCAACTCGCTGATATGTTGAGTGGTAGGCAGTGCGCTGATGATGGCAGGGGGATGCAGAAATGCATAGTTCGCCATTCAAAAGTTCACTGTTCACTATTCACTTTTCACCGACAAGCGGCTGAGATTATACCCTTGACCTGATCCGGATAATACCGGCGGAGGAAAATGATTATGAAACAAAAAAAAGTAACAGTTTTGAGCCTCGCAGCCTTAGGCTTGCAGCTCGCAGTCGGCTCCTCGGCTATGGCCCAGCAGCCCGCACAGACAAAAGACACCGTGAAGGTGCTCAACGAAGTTTTAATTAAAGATTCGCGCGTGAGCGAGAAATCGCCTTTCACCACGTCGAACCTCGACAAGAAGCAGATTGCCGAGACTAAGACCGAAATCTCCATCCCCTATATGCTGGAACTCCAGCCTTCGGTGGTGGTGAGCGGCGAGAACGGCAAGCTGGGCGAGACCTCAATGCGTATCCGTGGTGTTGATGCTACACGTATCAACGTGAACATCAATGGTATCACCCTCAACGACCCCGAGAGCCAGAGTGTGTTCTGGTACAATGTGCCCAACCTAGGCGGCATGGCGCAGAGCATCCAGATTCAGCGCGGTGTGGGTGCCAGCAATGGCGGTAGCTCTTTTGGTGGTGCCATCAATCTGCAGACCTTGAATTCCCGTAGTCACCCCTATGGCGAGGCTGGCGTGAGCTACGGCTCTTGGAACACCCGCCAGTACGACATCAGTGCCGGTACCGGTATCACCAAGAGTGGCTTTGCTTTCGATGTGGCCTACAACGGTCAGACCACCGATGGTTATGTGCGCAATGGTTGGGCCGACCAGCAGAGCCTCTTCCTGAGCGGCAGCTACTACGGCGAGCGTTCGCTGCTGAAGGCTGTGGCCATCATCGGCAACCAGCACACCGGCATCACCTGGAATGGTGAGGATGCTTCGGTACTTGATGAGAATCCTCGCTACAACAGTGCCGGCGAGTATTACGATGCCCTAGGTAATGTATATTACTACGACAACGAGTGCGACTACTACAATCAGCGTCGCTATCAGCTCTACTACAGCTATCTGCTCAACGACAACTGGAGCCTGAAGGCTGTGGCCGACTATACCCACGGCGACGGCTACTACGAGCAGTACAAATATAACAAGAAGTACAGCAAGTATGCCATCGAGAAGAGCGGCAAGAGTGATTTCATCACCCGCAAGCAGATGCTCAACAGTGCCTACACGGCCAATGTTTCGGCCAACTATAATGGCAACAAACTGTCGGCTTCGTTTGGCGAGATGTTCCTCTACTACGACGGCAACCATTTTGGCAATGTGCTGTGGTGCAAAGACTCCACTGGTTTCGACGAGAATAATTTTGAATGGTATCGCAACACCGGCCACAAGACCGATGCTACCACTTATGCCAAGTTCGACTACCAGTTCAACAATAAGCTCAATATGTATGCCGACTTGCAGCTGCGTGCCATCAATTATGCCATCAACGGCATGAGCGACGATTTGTTTATGATGGACACCGTGCTCAACTACTTGTTCTTCAACCCCAAGGTGGGTGTGAACTATCGCCTGAAAGAGAATCAGCGCCTCTATATGGTTGCTGGTATCGCCAACCGCGAGCCTGCCCGCGCCGATGTGAAAGATGCTATTGGCAACATGGTTTGGTACGGCGACCCCTTCAAGATCAAGGCCGAGACGATGCTCGACATCGAGTTGGGCTACAACCTCAACACCGGCCGTTTCGCCTTCGGTGCCAACGGCTACGCTATGCTTTATAAGGATCAGCTCACTCCCTCCGGCGACCTCAGTTCCAGCGGCTACGCTTTGATGGAGAATGTGGATAAGAGCTACCGTCTGGGTATCGAACTCGTGGGTGGCTACCGTTTCTGCGACTGGTTCCGTTTCGACGCTAACCTCACCCTCAGCATGAACAAGATTATCGACTACACCTATACCGACATCATCAACGATACTACTGCTCAGAACGTTACCGCCAACACCGACCTGGCTTACTCGCCCAGCGTAGTGGGTGCCTGCATTGCCACCTTCGAGCCTATCAAGAACCTGAAGCTGCAACTCACCGGCAAGTATGTCGGCAGCCAGTATCTCGACAATACTTCGCGCGACTGCTACAAACAGGATGCTTACTTCCTGCTCAACTTCAAGGCCGGCTACACCTGGCATCTGCGCAGCCACAACGAGGTTGAAGCACAGGTGGTGGTCAACAACCTCCTCAACCACAAGTACCGCATCGGTGCATGGGCTGGCGATTGGAGCGACGGCGGTTGGTACGGCACTTCCTGCGGCTGGTATCAGCAGCCCGGCATCAACATGATGGGCCGCCTGGCAGTAAGATTCTAATGATTAGTTAAGAGTTAAGACTTAAGATTTAAGAGTTATTGCATTGCTATTTGCGCGACAACTCTTAAATCTTAAGTCTTAAATATTAAATGAACTATGTCTTTCCTTGAGATTATTGCTGCAGCAATAGGGCTTATATATATCTATTTGGAATACAAGGCCAATGCGTGGATGTGGCTGTTCTGCATAGCTATGTCGGTGCTGTATGCCGGGGTGTTCTGGAGTCAGCACATGTATGCCAACCTCCTGCTCAACCTCTACAATATCGGCATCTCGCTTTGGGGCGTGAGCCTGTGGCTGCGTCATAAGGAGCAAGACAACGGCCAGGCCGACATACTGAGTTTTCCACGTCGCTGGCTGCCGTTATTAATAGGTGTAATAGTGGTGCTTGTGCCCCTATTGGCATGGGTGCTGAAACTGATGGGCGAAACCGTGGCTCCGCTGCTCGACGGCCTGACGGCAAGCCTCAGTGTGGTGGGCATCTGGATGCTGGCCAAGAAATACTACCAGCAGTGGTTTTGCTGGATTGTGGCTGACGTGCTGTATGTGGTGATGTTTGTACACAATGGCATGTGGCCCAGCGCCGTGCTCTATGCCGTATATGTGGCCGTGGCTGTGGCCGGCTGCTTTGCATGGCGCAAGAGATGTTGATGTTGATGATTTGTTGATTTGAGAGGGCAAAGCTTTTTTCAAATCAACAAAAATCAAATCAACTTTTTCCCCTATTTCAAAAAAAGTTGTATCTTTGCAATCGTAAAATTTAATTGTACACAATTGAATGAGCAATAAAAACAACCCGTTAAGTATTGAAAACCAACTTTGTTTTCCGCTATATGTTGCGGCAAAGGAGGTGATAAAAAGATATACTCCGTATCTAAAACCGTTAGGTTTGACCTATACGCAGTATATTGCCATGATGATTTTGTGGGAGGAAAAAGAGGTGACGGCGGCGCATCTTGGCGAACGGTTGCATTTGGATTCGGGCACCCTCACCCCGATGCTCAAAAAGATGGAGCAGGGCGGCCTTATCAGCCGCAGGCGCAGCAGCGTTGACGAGCGCAACCTCCTGGTCACGATTACCCAGCAGGGCATCGATCTGCGGCGCAAGGCACTCAAAGTGCCAGCACAGATGGCTCAGTGCGTCAGCCTCTCGGCCCAAGAAGCCGAAACGCTGTACAATCTGCTCTACAAACTTCTTGATAATTAATTACAAACTCTATTAAACAAAATCCCATGGAAAACAAAAAACACAACTGCGCAAATTGCCCCATCCGCGCAAAACACGACAAGAATCCCAAGTCGTTAATCGGCCGTTTCTGGCGTTGGCACATCAATTTCTGCCCCGGCTGGAAGGGTTATTTCACCTCACTCCCCGAAGAGGAGAAGGCTGCCCTGCGTCAGAAGTACAATTTCGACAAGTACACCGATAAGTAATTTGTGCCATGAGTACTTCGTTTTACGATTTGACGGCCACCAGCCTCAGTGGCAAGCCCATCAGCATGGAGCAGTATCGTGGCAAGGTGGTGATGGTGGTGAACACGGCCAGCAAATGTGGTTTCACCCCTCAGCTCGAAGGCCTTGAGGCCCTCTACGAGAAGTATAGCGAAAAGGGTCTTGTGATTCTGGGTTTCCCCTGCAACCAGTTTGCCAACCAGGAACCCGGCAGCGAAGAGTCCATTGCCCAAGGCTGTGTGCTGAACTATGGTGTCACTTTCCAAATGTTCTCCAAGATTGATGTGAACGGCAACGATGCCCATCCCGTCTATCAGTGGCTCAAAAGCCAACCCAAGGGACGCGGCACCATGGGCAACGCTATCAAGTGGAATTTCACCAAGTTCCTGCTCGACCGCGAGGGCAATGTCGTGGGGCGCTATGGTAGTATTATCACTCCTGAGAAATTGGAGCAGGAGGTGCTGAAACTACTTTAGCCTATTTGCTTAAATGATTAGTGGCTTAGTTGGTCTTGGGTCAAACGACCGAGACAACAACTAAGCCACTAATCTATTAAGCCACTAAGGCCAGATTAAAGCATCATTTTCAGCAAGTCCTGGCCTACGTCGTGGCGGTAGTATTGGTCCTTCCATTCAATCTTGGCCAGTTCCTGATACGATTTGAGCAGTGCCGAGGGCATATCGTCGGCCAAAGAGGTGACGCAGAGCACACGGCCGCCGTTGGTGAGCACATGGCCTTCGGCGTCGAGTTTGGTGCCGGCATGAAACACCAGGCTGTCTTCCACCTTGTCGAGACCCGTAATAATGTTGCCTTTCTCGTAATGCTCGGGATAGCCTCCGGCCACCAACATCACACAGGCTGCGGTGCGGGGATCGATATCCAGGGTAGTTTGCTGCAGTCGGCCCTGCCAAGTGAGTTCAAACAACTCCACTATATCGCTCTTGATGCGGGGAAACACACTTTCTGTTTCAGGGTCGCCCATGCGAACATTATATTCAATTACATAAGGATCGCGTTCGCCGTTTTCGTTCATCACAGCCATCAATCCAATAAAGATGAATCCTTTGTAAGGAATTTTCTCCTCGTGCAAACCTTTTACGGTAGGCACCACAATGCGCTCCTCCACTTTTTGCATAAACTTCTTGTCGGCAAAGCAAACAGGGCTGATAGAACCCATGCCGCCGGTGTTTAGACCAGTGTCGCCCTCGCCAATGCGCTTGTAGTCTTTGGCGGTGGGGAGGATTTGGAAATGCTTGCCGTCGCTGAGCACAAACACGCTCAACTCCACGCCGCTGAGGTATTCCTCGATAACCACTTTGGCGCTTGCCGATCCAAATTTGCCCTGCAGCATGTTGCGCAGCTCCTGTTGAGCTTCCTGCAGGTTGTCGATAATCAGCACACCCTTGCCAGCGGCCAGGCCGTCGGCCTTGAGCACATAAGGTGCTTTGAGCGTAGCGAGAAAATCAATACCCTCTTCAACAGTCTTGGCAGTGAAAGTGCGGTGGGCTGCGGTGGGGATATTATGGCGGGTCATAAACTCCTTAGCGTAATCTTTGCTGCCTTCCAGTTCGGCGCCCTGCTTGCTGGGACCGATTACCATAATGTTGCGCAACATAGCATCCTGGGCAAAGTAATCGGTAATGCCAGCCACCAACGGAGCCTCGGGGCCAACGACCACCATTTTCACATCGTTCTGCAATACAAAATTACGTACATCAGTAAATTGCACCGGATCAAGATCCACGTTCTTAGCTTTTTTGAGTAAGGCCGTGCCGGCATTGCCAGGAGCAATAAAGAGGGTAGAGCAGCGTGAGCTAGCTGCAATATTACGGGCCATCGCATGTTCGCGTCCGCCAGAACCAAGGAGTAAAATATTCATTTTTTATCGTTATTTGAAAATGCAAAGATACGAAAATCGGTTGGAATAAAAAGAAAAAAGTCAAAATTTTTTCTCTCGCATGCCCTCAGCCCATCTCCACCTTCGCCTCACCTCCACTCCTTATCCTATATTTATCCCTTATTTATACTATATTTATTCTATATATAAAGGTATAAATATAGTATATATATAGTATAAATAAGGGATAAGTGGTGGAGGTAGTATGGGGGAACGGTGGGTCTTGAAATATGCAAAAATTTCACTTGCGGAAATTAGGATTCGAAAAAAAAGTGTATCTTTGCATCGTCAATTCGCGAGAAGGATTGACTGAGAAAGACGCATTTGTGCCTTTATTCCGTAACTGAGAATCTGGACAATTCTCTATTTGAATAAACTGGAATAGTGGTTTGAATGTAAGTCTCCATTGTATTGTATATGTGCCTGTTGCATTAATATACGGTTCAGTGGAGCAATTCACTGACCTTATTTTGTTTATTCAGGGAGTCCAGACCCTTCAGTTAGAAATAGCGGTTCGGATGGATGGCTCCACTTTTTCTCATTTTTGAATTTCAACTGCAAATTCTCGGGCCAAATTTGCAATAGAAGTTGGGCCCGACACGTATTTTAGGGCAGGAAAAATGAAAAAGAAACTACTTTACGAAACTCCTGTTGTGGA
>JAKSMO010000061.1 GCA_024400545.1 Bacteroidales bacterium
CCAAGATGAGCGAAGATCACAAATATTTCCGTCATCTCAATCCTGAGGACAAAGCTGCCATCGACGCTGTTTTCGGTCGCAACACCGCAGAGCCCGATTTCTACTACATGGCTCGCGAGAAATTCCACAACCCCCTCATGGCTATCCTTTACCTCATCTTCTTCGCTGTTGTTTGGTTCCACATGCGTCATGCTTTTGCTTCCGCATTCCAGACTCTCGGCCTCAACAACTATAAATACAACAAGGCTATCGAGTGCGTCGCTCAGGTGTATGCTTGGCTCGTCTGCCTCATGTTCGCCGCTGTTGTCATCTTAGTTTTCCTTGGCCTCTAATCACTAGAATAATCTAGAATTTCTAGAATTTCTAGAATTTCTAGTAAACAATAAACTAAATAATACCATGAAATTAGATTCCAAAATACCCGCTGGTCCTCTGCCCGAAAAATGGACCAACTATAAAGCTCACCAGAAACTGGTGAACCCCGCCAATAAGCGCAAAATCAACATTATCGTTGTTGGTACCGGCTTGGCTGGTGCTTCCGCAGCTGCTTCTCTCGGCGCTATGGGTTTCGATGTCGATATCTTCTGCATCCAGGACTCCCCCCGTCGTGCTCACTCCATCGCAGCACAGGGCGGTATCAATGCAGCTAAGAACTATCAGAACGATGGCGACTCCGTCTATCGTCTCTTCTACGATACCATCAAGGGTGGTGACTATCGTGCTCGCGAAGCTAACGTCTATCGTCTTGCCGAAGTTTCCAACAATATTATCGACCAGTGTGTGGCTCAGGGTGTTCCCTTTGCTCGCGATTACGGTGGAACCCTCGACAACCGTTCCTTCGGTGGTGCACAGGTAAGCCGAACCTTCTATGCCCGCGGTCAAACCGGTCAGCAGCTCCTCTTGGGTGCCTATAGCGCACTTTCTCGCGAAGTGGCTCGCGGTAGCGTTAAGCTCCATGAGCGTTGCGAGATGATGGATCTCGTTATGGTTGATGGCCGTGCTCGCGGTATCATCGCTCGTAACCTCGTTACCGGTAAGCTTGAACGTTATGCAGCTCACGCTGTTGTTGTGGCTACTGGCGGTTATGGCAATGTTTATTTCCTCTCCACCAACGCCATGAACTCCAATGTTTCCGGCGCATGGGCTTGCCACAAAAAAGGCGCTTTCTTTGCTAACCCCTGCTATGTGCAGATCCACCCCACCTGTATCCCCGTTCACGGCGACTTCCAGTCCAAGCTCACCCTCATGTCTGAGTCTCTCCGTAACGATGGTCGTATCTGGGTTCCCAAAAAGAAAGAAGATGCCGAAGCTATCCGTGCAGGCAAACTCAAACCCACCGATATCGCTGAAGAAGATCGCGACTACTACCTCGAGCGTCGTTACCCCGCTTTCGGTAACCTCGTTCCTCGCGACGTGGCTTCCCGCGCAGCTAAAGAGCGTTGCGATGCTGGCTACGGCGTAGCCGAAACCGGTCTTGGTGTTTACCTCGATTTCGCAAGCGCAATCAAACGTCTCGGTAAGGATGTTGTTGAGCAGCGTTATGGCAACCTCTTCCAGATGTATGAGAAGATCACCGCTCAGAATCCCTACGAGACTCCCATGATGATCTTCCCCGCTGTCCACTACACCATGGGTGGCCTTTGGGTTGACTACGAACTGCAGACCACCATCCCCGGCTTGTTCGCAGCTGGTGAGGCCAACTTCTCCGACCACGGTGCCAACCGTCTCGGTGCTTCCGCACTTATGCAGGGCCTCAGCGATGGTTATTTCGTACTGCCCTACACCATGCAGAACTACCTCGCCGACCAGATCTACGTTGGTAAGATTAGCGACCAGACCCCCGAGTTCGATAAGGCTGAGAACGACGTTCGCGAGCGCATAGAGAAACTCTTTGCCGTTGGCAAAAACGCTCAGGGCGAAGTCCACACCGTTGATTACTTCCACAAGGCCCTCGGCCACATCATGTGGGATTATGTAGGTATGGCCCGCAACTCCGAAAGCCTTGCCACCGCTAAGGCTAAGGTTGCCGAGCTCGAAGCCCGCTTCTGGAAAGAAGTTGCCGTTCCCGGTACTGCCGAAGAGTTCAACCCCGAACTTGAAAAGTGTTACCGTTTGGCCGACTACTTCGAACTGGCTAAGCTCATGATTCAGGATGCCAACCACCGCGAAGAAAGCTGCGGCGGCCACTTCCGCACCGAGCACCAGACTGAAGACGGCGAGACTCAGCGCGACGACGAGAAATTCATGTATGTTGGCGCTTGGGAGTACAAGGGCCACGACGTAGAGGAGGAAATGTCCAAGGAAGACCTCCAGTACGAATATATCACCATTGCAAAACGTAATTACAAATAGTCATGAAATTCACACTACATATCTGGCGTCAGCAGAACGCCCAAGCCAAGGGAGAATTCAAGACCTATCACGTCGATAACATTACCCCCGACTGCTCCTTCCTCGAGATGCTCGACATCCTCAACGAGCAGCTTCTCAACGAAGACCACATCACTCACCCCGTCTGCTTCGATAACGACTGCCGCGAGGGTATCTGCGGTATGTGCGGCCTCTACATCAATGGCCGTCCCCACGGCAACGACGATGGCGTTACCACTTGCCAGCTCCACATGCGCAAGTTCAACGATGGTGACGAAATCTGGATCGAGCCTTGGCGTGCCAAAGCTTTCCCCGTCATCCGCGACCTCGTTGTCGATCGCACTGCTTTCGACAAGATTATTCAGGCTGGCGGCTACATCAGCACTACCACTGGTGGTGTGCCCGATGCTAACTCCATCCTCATTCCCAAGCACAAAGCCGACCAGGCCATGGATGCTGCCGCTTGTATCGGTTGCGGTGCCTGCGTAGCTGCTTGTAAGAATGCTTCCGCTATGCTCTTCGTCTCTGCTAAGGTCAGCCACCTCGCACTCCTGCCTCAGGGTCAGGTAGAGGCTCACGACCGTGTGCAGAAGATGGTCTGCAAGATGGACGAACTCGGTTTTGGTGCTTGCACCAACACCTACGCTTGCGAGGCCGAGTGCCCCAAGGAAATCAAGCGTCAGAACATCGCCCGTCTCAACCGTCAGTGGATTGGCGCAATGTTTGGCCGCGACCGTCGCGACAAATAGTTCATCGCACTATACCAATGTTAAAAATGGGAGCCTGATGGCTCCCATTTTTTTAGTGACTTCTAAAAGTTAAATTCTAATCCAATTAAATCATTGGTATAGCATGTTGTAATCAGCAGGAGGTTATTGATAAAGCATGGCTATCCGCAATGCAGATCCATTCTCCGTGTAGGATAAGCCCCACACCACATTTGCATCTGGCAGCAATGCATTAAGGGCATGGGAAATATCGCCCATCTCATCCATAGTTATCTCCTCATCCTTGGGGCAGAAAATCCGAACAACTAGCGACCTTACTTTGCTGCAGTCGGTCAATTCTGCTTTCAACAAATCCACCAATTGCAACATACGCTTACCCTCGTGCCCCTGCACATTCAAGTCCATACTCATTATCTCACTGCCGGCTTCGAAAGCCGCTTCCACATCAAGGCTGTCTATTTCCACCAACGAACCATTCGGTGTCAGTATTTCGTGTAGCACAGCCAATGTCTTTTCGCATCGTTCGGCCGACGAGCTCTCCTTGCGGATCAAATCTTCAATCTTTTTCATAGATGTAATTGTATTTTTTAAATTGCTTACTCCTGTTGGACTATGAATCACGCTTTCGCATTCACTAGCAGTCTAATGTAGGCGAATCTTGTGTTCCATTAGTGTTGCAAAGATACGCAACTCGGCAGAAACTACCAAATGAATTGATGTTAAAAAATACGGGCAATTGTTCTATATGTACGATAACTAATTGATCGTCAAGATTTACTTATGTCCAATATCAAATCAACTTTCCTGTAGAGAATGACAAGTACCTAAACAAAGTCCTCAATGTAGGAGTAGTATCTCTGTGAGCTTACCTTTCGCAGCAACATCGTAGTGGCATCACATCAAGTCCCTTATCCATCCCATATGTTGCCTATTCTCAGCCTATCGGCAGGGGGGTGAATGTGTGACAGAGAAACCCATCGGATGAGCCATAATGTGATGTCTTTGTGGTGGTTTGGCTAGGATACATCTGAGTGCCTAGGGCCTACAAAGAATCTTTGTTAGTGAGAGAACTTGTGCTCACTGCCCTGCTGAATGCCAATGGACTACTGGCTTGACTAGCGATAAACAACAAACCAATTTCGCCTTTTACCTCTTGCCCAGTTATGAATTGGTTCTTCCATTTGCGAAAGCCTGAAAATCTAGTATTTGAAGAAACTTTTTTCCTCAAAAGGCATCAGTATCAAAAAAAATGTGTATCTTTGCAGTCGCATTGTCGCACAAGAGTCGTGCGGTAACTGTTTAGAAAGCATTTGTATAGTTCAACTTAGAAAAATTCGCCAAAATTTTGACAATGGACTAGATACCGATGTCTTTTGCTTGATTGTATTGGCTTCCGAGCCTCTACATATCGTTAAGCATAGGATAAGTTTCTTCCGTTTTATTTTGTCAGGGTGTTTGGCGATACCTTCTAAGTGATAGAACGAGCAACCGAGTTCTATGCTTTCTTTGTATAATTTTTTCGCCGGCTTGGGAACTCTGTTGGCTGTGAAAAGGAAGATGAAAGTAGAAGTACCTTTTGAGGAAATATGCCATGTGCTGAAAAAGCTTGTGGCCAAGCATCAAGAAGGTCATAAGAAACTTGTTTTTGGCATTCCCAACCCTAAAGATGCAGCCATCAGTTTGTTGGTGAACAATCTTTCCTTCAATTCATTATCTTCCGACCAATTGCAGGTGGGGCTTCCCGTTGGCTATGTGACTCTATCTGACCTAAAAGTGGAAAATAATAATATCACCTTCACCACGGCTGGCCATGTTGACTACTTAGTCGGTTTGGCTAAGCCCTGGGTCGAGCAATATGTTCGTCAAGAGGGTGGAGGGAAGATGTCAGTCCTGCTCAACGAGCTTCCCCAAGCCACTCCCGTATTCGATTGGGTGAATTTGGAGTCTATTAGTTTCCAAAACAACAATGTTATTTTGAATATAGCAACAGTTTAATAAAAATATAGTTATGTCTATTTCTGCAAAAATTGATGAAATCATTGCCCGCCGTAAAGGTACTGGCATTTGGGCAGGACAAGGCATGGTTGATAAGGTGCGTGAAAAGAAAGCGTTCTATCAATCACTTTTAGAGGCTTTGACCAACTACCAAACCAAGCGAGCTGTAGTGATGAAAAATATCCAGGAAAAATCTGGAGTGTATTATAGTCTTACGGCGAATGACCCGAATTTCGAAGACAATATCACGGAAGCATCTGCTGAAGATGTTATTAGCAAAGTTCATGAGGCTTTGCGTGAGTTGGATTCTTTAGAGAAACGTTTTGATCGCGATACTGTAAATATTAGTGCAGTAGGTCGTGCCGGTCAGGGTAAGAGCCGCCTGTTGCAGTCAATAACTGGTGTGGATAATGCTATTATTCCTGCAGCTGATGGGTCGGATTGTACGGGTGCAAAGTCCGTTGTGTGTAATGAAAAGTGCGATACGTATGCCGTAATTAAATTCTATAAAGATGCCGAACTGATAGCTATTGTCCAAAAGTATTTGGACAAGTTGCATTGTGATTTTCATGTTGGCAGCGTTGACTCCATCAAGACCATTTCGCTAGATGCCATTCGAAGCCGGGATTTGTCTAGCTCCGAAGATTCGTGCTTGGACTGGCTTACTAAATATGTCAAAAATTGGAGCTCATACGTATCTAACCTTGGAAAAGAAATTAAGGTTGGCAAAGATGAGATTCGCAAATATGTGGCTCAGTATCTTGAAGATGGTACAAAGGTGTTTGACTATCTATCCGTAAAGGAGGTTGAAATACATACTCCTTTTGTGTATGAAGAAGCTGGCAAAATTATGCTTGTAGATACTGTAGGTTTGGGAGATACGGCTATTGGCCTTGAGGACAAAATGGTAGACACCCTCATCAATGATAGTGATGCGGCTATCCTTCTACGACGTCCAGACTCGAAGAGAGATGGAATCAGATCAGAGGATAATGCCTTATACGATATGCTGCGTAGTAAAATGGTGGGAAGAGACCTCTCTTCTTGGCTGTTTTATGTTATCAATACATATAAAGATAATAAGGCGAATAGTGATAATATTTATGAGAAACTGGTAGCTAAAAGAGCTAATGGTTCTATTCAGGCTGCGTTTATCAAGCAAATCGACTGTGCAGGCAAAGAGGATGTGGAACAGAATCTGATCGTTCCTGTTCTGCAGACCTTGTCCGAGAACCTTTTGAGCATTGATAGCGGCTTGATGTCCTTAGCAAACAAAAAACTAGAGGATATCTTCACCGAGGTATTTAAACTCAATTCCAAACTGGGAAAGCTTGTCAATAATGGCTTGCTTCAATCTATTGAAGGCGGTGACCTTTTTGACAGACTTTTTGAGGATGAACTCACTCTTGGCTCATCGTTGAGGGACCTTAATCGTAGATATATCGACAGAAACAAGCGAAATGAAGAGCTTGAGTCGGCAATTAAGGCTGTTCTGAAAGATATCAGAACCCTTTTGCCTACGGAGGATATTCTAGAGCATGCTTTGTTTGACGGAAAAAAGACCGAGCATCCCGATGTCGTTTATAACAATTATGCAGATGAATTCCGTTCCAAAATCAGAGATAAGTTTGATAGTGTATGTGACAATATTATCATTCAACTTCAAGATAGCATCTTGAATGAAGTGATTAGCGAGTTCTATGAATCTGGACTAATGAGAAACATTCCGTTGATGAGCACTTCAAACGGAAACAAAATAGAATGGTTCAAATGCCTAACTGAGGAGAAAACCGTGGAGGGCAGTTATATGAGAGAGTCCTTTGATGAGATTTTGAATTATCGACTCCATATTGAGGGTTTGATGAAATTCAAGGTTCATTGTGCTCTGGATTGTCTGCAAGAAAAAGTTGTGGAGGATTCTCCGGAGGGTAAGCTTCCCCGTCTAAGTCATGAGATTCAGGATATGACAATTCCCGATAAGGCAAAGGTCATCCATCAAACTCTAGCCGGCTTGATTCCTCAATTTGCTCAAGCTTTGATTGGGTCTGTTGATGAATTGCTTATTATTCCGAACAACTCTTTTAATGCGTTGATTCGCAAAGTGCGAGATAGATTATTCTACCAAAAGGAGGGAGAAAGACGCTTGAAGGAATTTTATCGTGCCAATTGTGTTGCTATATGGCATGATGAGTTTGCCCAGATTAGCCAACACAATGAGGCCTCCAACACGTTGAGCGATATCACGACTTGTTTAAAGGATTACACTAACAAATCGGCATATCTTCTTTAAAGACACTATATTTGACAAATAATCGTAATTATGGCACATAAAATATTAATGCTAGGTGGATTTAGAGCGGGAAAGTCTTCAATCCTTGCCTCAATCTTGTATTCAGTAAAGCAAGTAAACAAAGGTATATTCTCTATTGTTGACAAGACTGATTATACTGACGCTGCAGGCGCTCCAGTCAATCTCGACAATAAAAGAATGGAAGTCAGTCAGTTCATTAAAAAATTGGATAAGGTACATGGAGAAGATGAATTGTTTCTCGTGGACATGACCCCGACACAAGGAAAGAGCACATATACGCTAACGACCCGAATTGATGGGGCGGCAGGTGTTGATTTCGACTTTGTGGATGTTCCGGGTGAGTGGATGAAGAAAACAGAACCCACTTACAATGAACTTAAACGGTCGATTGCCGAATGTGATGTGTTTATTATCGCTATAGATACGCCATATATGATGCAAGAGGATAATGACCTTAATGAGAAGTATAACCGTATTGAAGAAATTACAACAGCCTTGGATGGTATTGCTGCTGACATTAATATGAATTATATTGAATGCCAGAAAAAGATGGTCCTATTCTGCCCGGTAAAGTGCGAGAAATGGATTCGTGCAGGTAAGGCTGATGTGGTTAGCCAGAAGGTTCGGTCTTCATATAGAGAACTTATTAATAAGTTTTGCAATCACAAAGGTATTGATATGTGGATTATGCCCATCCAGACAGTTGGTGCAATTGAATTCGCAGAAATGAAGGATGCCTATAGATATTTTCCTACATCGTCCGAAAAAGAAGGTATAAAGTGTTCTTATGACGAGCTGACAGGTATCGTTCGTTTGTCAGATGGCAAGGTGGTTTCCGATGCAACTGAAGATCAGCTGGAAAAGGATACTAAAAATGATGGCGTTAGAGATGGCTTTGAAATTCCTTGGGCTTGGTACAAAAGAAATGGTGTTTCGAAATACGAACCAGTTGATTGCGAGCAACCAGCTTATCATATCTTGCGTTTCTTGGTGAAGAAAGAAAGTGCGGTCATCCAAAACAAGGTCTCAGAACGTAGCAAGGAGTCTTGGTTTATGAAGATTTTGCGTTGGTTCAGCGATCCTCCCTTTGGTCAATATCTTGATCAGTACCGAAAGGTGGTTGATTCTTTGGAGATCAAAGAGAACGGAGGTGGATTTATGGAAATCAGAGAAAAGGTTGTATAGATGAAGTATTATTGTTTGTTCCATACGAGTGGTTTTTGCACTTATCGAATACTAGGTGAGTGTAATGAGTCCTTGTCCGACGAGAAGATGGTCACGGTAAATTGTGACCAAGAATATCCTGATACTGCAAGTTCTTATATGAATAAAATTGGTGCAGGATTTCTTTTTCAACATATTGATGCTAACACCATTACCCTAGTTGTGAATGAAATTGATAGCATTAAGCATGACACCGCAGGAAATGCAATCAAATGTGCTTTTCAGGTGATTGCGAATGCAGATGAGAAAGAACAGGTGGGAAAACTCGCTGCCAAGATAATGAGTGATTTGAAATCATTCAATGCGTTTTATTCCGACTTATTCTCTATGAGAGGTGGTTTGCATATTGAAGGTTCAAAACTTATGGATTATATTGAGGAGGCTAAGAAATGCGATGTGGAGCCTATTGAACCTAAGCCTTTTGAAGAGCCCAAGCCTTCAAATCACACTGTGTCGACACCCGATTCTATGCCCAAGGATTCTCTCCCATTTGAAAAAAAAAAGAGCCTGATAATAGCTGTGATTATAGCCATAGTCGTGGTTCTATTCGTGATAATTTTGAAATCCTGTTCAGAAGGGAGATAAGAAGATTCCCAAAAAATAAATTAGAAATAGTAATGCGTTGTATAGATCTTGCTAATCTTACTCCTAACGACCTGCAGTCTTTAAGAGATTATATCGAAAGTCTGCAAAATCCCAGAAACCATTCTGGCAATGAAGATTGATTGCCATTGTATCAAGCCCAACTTGAGCAGGGTTGGATTATCTCCAACTCTGCTCAATATTGCAATTGTTTTATTGTTGTATACATGATAACACATTATGGTAGAAATACTAAGTAAAATAAAGAGGTTTATTCCGTTTGACGAGACGCTTGATATAGCTGTTGGTATTGTAAAGTTTTTCTTGAAGAATAATCCTACAGCTAAGGCAGCAGTCAGCTTAGCAACGGCTGTCCCTAAGGTTAGGAAAGTGGTGTCTGAACATAGAAAACTAGCTGATGAACAAGTTGGAGAGGTCAAGGCTGCGCTGAAAGATGGTTTGTGCTATGAGGCAGCACTTATGTCGAGAAATGTTTATTGGGATGGTAGCAGTTTGACACATTGCGGTGGTTGGGAGCTGTCTTCTGAGTTTCAAGATCTGTGCTATGTGGATGAGAAGACCGGGCTGCGGTCTAAGCTGTATTCGCGTGTAAAGAATGGAACAAAAGAGTATATGTACGCAACTGCCGGAACGATGACGGTGAATGATTGGAAGCATAATATACTCCAGATAATCGGTCAGTCCTCGCAGTATGAGTATTCGGTAGAGAATGCCAAGGTGTTGTCGGAACGGGTTAAGGCGCAGGGTGGCAAATTGTATTTTACGGGGCATTCTCAAGGTGGTGGTGAGGCCATCTGCAATGCACTGGCTACCGGCTGCAAGGCCATAGTGTTTAATCCAGCCGGAGTGAGTCCGTTGACGATAGTAGGCCAAGGCTCGGATAAAGGCTTGGCAGAAGATGTTGTGACCTGCTTTATTGCTGACAACGACCCGCTTAACATCGCACAAGACGCATTGGATAAGATACTGGGTACGGGTTTCCCTGTGTCAATCGGAAAGAGGATTTATGTGAAATCGACCAAGACGACGTGGGAAAGTCATCTTATTGAAGTTATTCTGCAAGAGTTCTCTAAGCAGTTGCCGTATGATGCGTAGCTGAACTGTATTTGCTATAGGGCTGCAGTAGGGTGGGGGATGAGATATCGTATTTCAAGGGGTTCTATGTGATGTTAGGAACATCAGATAGAGCATGCGGATATGCCGTTTTATGGTTTTTGAGGGCAGGAAAGACGTGCTTAGAATAGGGTGCTGGTTAATTGCTTGGTTTTCAGTATAAGTTCGGAAAATCCCCAAATTTTTTTGATGAAAAGTTCGAGAAATCCCCAAATTTTCCACCGATAAGGCTTTTGCCTTGCGTGGTGGGCAATGGGGCTGCCAGTCGGGTACGGCAATGGCGGGGGGGCGGGGGCAGTTTTTCGTCAGAGGTTGTGTGCAATAATATTTGTTGATTTGCGTTATTGGATTATTAAATATGTATTGCAATGAAGAAAACTAAGATAGTTACTAGCATAGGTCCATCGAGCTACGACCCCGACGTGTTTGAAAAAATGGTGTTGGCTGGTGCCAACGTGGCTCGCATCAACTTTAGTCATGCCACTGAGGAGGAAAAGCAGATGGCTGTGGCCACGGTCAAGGAGGTCCGCCGCCGTACTGGACATAATGTGGGTATCCTCTACGACACAAAAGGCCCCGAGCTACGCTGCGGTGAGATGGAGAATGGTGGCATTGAACTAGTGGAGGGCAACACTATTAATATCGTCAAAGATCAGGTGCTTGGCACACAGAGTCGATTCTCGGTCAATCATCCTCATGTAGTTGATAGATTAAAGATTGGCGACAGCATCTTGCTGGAAAATGGTCTCATGGCGCTAGAGGTGACCGATGTGAGTCGCACTTCTGCACGCTGTATTGTGCGTATTGGCGGCATGTTAGGCAGCAAGAAGAGCATGAGTGTGCCCGGTGTTAGGTTGCAGATTCCTTTCCTCAGCGATGTGGATTTGCAAGATATCATCTATGCTTGCCAGCACGATGGCGATTATTTGGCTTGTTCCTTCGTAAGCACTGCGGCCGATATCATGGTGGTTCGCTCGGTATTGGCCGCCCAAGGGCGTGCCGATATGCAGGTGATTGCCAAGATCGAGAGCCAAGAAGGTATGGACAATCTGGAAGCTATTGCACAGGTGAGCGACGGCATCATGGTTGCCCGTGGTGATTTGGGCGTGGAGGTTCCCATGGAGGACTTGCCCATTTATCAGAAACGCATTATTTCTACTTGCCGTCGGTATGGTAAGATTAGCATTGTTGCCACTGAGATGCTGGAAAGTATGAAGCACAGCATCCGTCCAACTCGCGCCGAGGTGACCGATGTGAGCAACGCGGTATTTAGTGGTACCGATGCGGTAATGCTTTCGGGCGAGACTACTACTGGCGAATATCCTGTGGAGGCTGTGGCATTTATGGCTAAGATATGTGAGCATATAGAGGAATCACACCACTATCGCAATAAGTATGCCAAGCCCAATCCCACCACTATCGCCGAAATTATGTGCAATAGTGTGGCCTCGGCGGCTAATGAACTTGGAGCCAAGGCTATTTTGGTGCCTACGGTCAAAGGGGTCAGCGCACGTTTGCTGAGCAATTTGGAGCCTAGTTGTCCCATTTTGGCCATGACTTCGGACGAGCGTATCATGCGGTCGCTGACGTTGAATTATGGTGTTTATGCCAAGCTGGTGGATGCCAGCAAGTCCACCGATGAGGTGCTGAATGTAGCAATGAATGCGGCCAAGGAGTGGATAGACTTGCATAAAGGTGATATCGTGATCACCACTGGCGGATTCCATGCCGACCCGCAAGATGGCCAGACAAATTTTATGAAAGTGGACAGGATATAGAAGAGTTAAGAATTAAGAGTTAAGAATTAAGAGTTTTGGTTGGCAGCCCACTCTTAAAGGATACTTCAGAATTCATAAATATAATGATGATGCCTAAGGTTAGTTTTGTTGTTGCGGTATATAATGTTTCGGATTACGTTGAGCGTTGCGCTCAGTCGTTATTTGAACAGACGTTGGATGACATAGAAATTATATTCTGCGACGATGCCTCAACGGATAATAGTGTACAGCTGGTTCGCAATTTGCTGGACCACTATCCGCAGCGTCGAGAACATGTGAAATTTATTTGCAACGAGACCAATCAGGGCACTGCAATCAACCGATGGAATGGAGCCAAGGCAGCCACGGGTGAATATGTGCTTTTTGTGGATGGCGATGACTATCTAGAGGTTACAATGGGCGAGCAGTTGTACAATGAGGCGGTGTCTTCTAATGCAGATATGGTGCAGTGCGATTGCTTTTATGATTCTCCTGGTGAAATTGTGAGAAAGCAGACTTCGATTCCAGGAGAAGACCTTCGCGATTGTTTGATGAACCGCATAGCTAGGCACAATATTTGGATCCGATTATTCAAGCGGTCGTTGCTGGATAACGACCAATTGGTTTGGCCCAAATGTCATATGGCGGATGATCTTGTAATCAGTATTGCCGTGACGGCCTTGGCCCAGAAGGCGGTGTATTTGCCCATTCCATTATACCATTATAATTACAATCCCAATTCTATAATGAGCCGTCGCAACGAGGCTGGTTTGTTGAGGATGTATGAGCAGCAGCTAGTCAATACGGACCTGTTGCTGGATTTTTGGAAAAAACAGGGGTTGCAAGAAAAATACGAGATGGGCTATGTTAGAACCATGTCGCATGCTCGTAATATTTTGTTGGACATTACTGATAAAAAGAAGTATCGCAAGCTTTGGCGACGTACCTATCCTGAATTAAACAGACTTATTTTCTGGGGTAATAAGAATCACCCATCTTCTTTGCATAACAAAATATGGTTTGTGGCAGTGTCGTTAGGTCTGTTCCCCAGTTGTCAACGTTACCTGTTGTCGAAGTACTTACGCCCCTCAGAAGAGTGGCGAATAATGATGCCAAGGAAAAGGGGGTAAATGGTCTTCCCGTTGATGTTTGACGCCATTGGATAAGTTAGGAAGGGGAACGCAGTCTTGATTGGGATTGCGTTCCTTTTTTGTGCTATGGCGAATATTTATTTTTTGTATGTCGAAAAAAAAACGTATTTTTGCACCCGCAAAGTGGATAGATTTGTAATGATTGCAACCACTGAAAAATAATGCTAAATACATGATTTTCAAAACTACAATCACCCCTTACACTTTGCTTTTTTATGTTCAAGAAAGGGCACAAAACCCCTTTCAAAGTATTAATTTAACATCAAAAAAGTAAAAGAACTATGAGTTATTTTTTCACTTCCGAGTCTGTTTCTGAAGGCCATCCTGATAAAGTGGCCGACCAGATTTCTGACTCTCTTTTAGATGAATTTCTGCGTCACGATGCCAATTCGCATGTGGCTTGCGAAACGTTTGTCACTACCGGCCTCGTGGTGGTAGGTGGCGAGGTGACCTGCAACGGTTATGTTGACATTCAGAAAAACATCCGTCAGGTAATCAATCGAATAGGTTATACCAAGAGCGAATATCAGTTTGATGCCGATTCTTGTGGTATCCTTAGTGCCATTCATGAGCAAAGTCCTGACATCAATCAGGGTGTGGCTCGCAAGAATGCCGAAGAACAGGGTGCCGGCGACCAGGGTATGATGTTTGGCTATGCCTGCCGTGAAACGCAAGAGTATATGCCATTGCCTATCACGTTGGCCCATATCTTCTTAATAGAGTTGGCTGCTATCCGCAAAGAGGGTAAGCAGATGTTGTATCTGCGCCCCGATGCCAAAAGTCAGATTACAGTGGAATATAGCGATGATAATCGTCCTCAGCGTATTGATACTATTGTTATCTCCACACAGCATGACGATTTTGCAGAAGAAGACGAGATGCGCGCCACTATTACCCGAGACATTCAGGATATCTTGATTCCCAGAGTGCTCTCGCATATCAGTGAAGAAAATCGTGAACTTTTTGCTAAAGGAGACTACAAATTGTTGGTAAATCCCACGGGCAAGTTTGTGATTGGTGGCCCTCATGGCGACACAGGTCTTACGGGTCGTAAGATCATTGTTGACACTTATGGTGGTCGCGGTGCTCACGGTGGTGGTGCTTTCTCGGGTAAAGATTCCTCCAAGGTGGATCGCTCGGCAGCCTATGCCACTCGCCATATTGCCAAGAATCTGGTGGCTGCAGGCGTCTGCGACGAGGTGTTGGTTCAGGTGGCCTATGCCATTGGTGTGGCTGAGCCCGTAGGTCTGTATGTAAATACTTACGGCACAAGTCATGTGGAGATGACCGACGGTGAAATTGCTCAGCGTGTCGGCAAGATTTTCGACATGCGCCCATATGCCATTGTGGAACGTTTCGGTCTGAAAAATCCCATTTTTTCACCCACAGCAGCCTACGGCCACATGGGTCGCGATCCGTTTATGGCCAAGGTAACGATGTACGACGCCGAAGAGAATGTGTATGAGAAAGAAGTACAGTTCTTTGGATGGGAAAAACTGGATTATGTGGATCGTATCAGAAAAGAGTTCTTTTAGACGTATATTTAGCTTCGAAGCCGTTTCCTGGATCGATGGCACAATTACGTTGAGCGCTACAAAATTTAATATTATGGCATTTAATTTCGATAACATAGCTTCTTCGTACGATCGGCTCAATCATTTGATGACTTGGGGCATCGATCGCAGTTGGCGGCGCAAGGCCGTTGCTGTTGTGGCTGACAGTAAAAATCCATGCCGCTATTTGGATATTGCCACAGGCACTGGCGATTTGGCTTTGGATATTCTGCATCGTGCACATCCACAGAGCAGTTTGGTGGGTGTTGACTTGTCGGAACCGATGATGCAGATTGCCAAAGAAAAGTTGAAAGGTCTGCCGGCCGAGTTCAGCGTGGCCGATGCCGAGGCATTACCATTTGCTGAAGGCGAGTTCGATTGTGTGACAGTGTCGTTTGGTGTGCGCAATTTCGTACATGTAGATAAATGCTTACGCGAGATGAACAGAGTGTTGAAATCGGGTGGAAGACTGATGATTTTGGAATTGTCCTATCCCGATAATGCCGTGCTGTTGGCCTTATATAAAATATATGCTTTGAGAATTATTCCTATTTTAGGTTCGTTGTTTGCAGGTAATCGCAAGGCTTACGAATATCTTCCGCACTCCATTCTGCATTTCCCCAAGCCGGATAAGTTTATTCCGATGCTTAAGCAAGCAGGATTTGTAAATGTCACGCACGAGTCATTCACCTTTGGCACTTGTCGATTGTATGTTGCCCAAAAGAATGCTGAATAATAAGTAAACTTCACTCCTGAAAATGCTGGCGCACTACCCAATGGTGGTGCGCCAGTTTTGATAATAGGGTAGGGGGTTATACATTATATTATATATTAAGGTGAAATATGCGATTGAATAATATTTTACACGATGAATCATCATGTGATATTCCATGTATTTGTCGGCTGAGAATTTGTCTGTCTTGCAACTTTGTGGGCAAGGCGATATGGTAATATGGATAAATATGCCCAATTTCGAGTGTGGGATTCTGTATTTTTGGAGAAAATCCGCCCAAAACACTCACCCTTTGCGTCGAAATACCGCCGAAGCAGGTTGTTCCGTCCCGAAAAGTGCCCCAGAGTCCGTCACCTGCGCCGCCTCCCCGTCACGA
>JAKSMO010000062.1 GCA_024400545.1 Bacteroidales bacterium
TGAAGGACTACCTCTTCCTCGACTTCATCCGCGATGTGGGCAAGCACATCACCGTCAACTACATGATGACCAAGGACAGCGTGAAAAAGCGCATGGAAACCGGCATCTCCTTCACCGAATTCAGCTATCAGCTGCTCCAGGGATTCGACTTCCTCACCCTTTACCGCACCAAAGGCTGCCGCCTGCAGATGGGTGGTTCCGATCAGTGGGGCAACATCACCACAGGCACCGAGCTTATCCGCCGTATGGAAGGTGGCGAAGCCTTTGCCCTCACCTGCCCCCTCATCACCAAGGCCGACGGCACCAAATTCGGCAAAACCGAAGGTGGCAATGTATGGCTCGATCCCGAAAAGACCAGTCCTTACAAGTTCTACCAGTTCTGGCTCAACTGCTCTGATGTTGACACGGCCCGCTATATCCGTATCTTCACTATGATGACCAAAGAGGAAATTGAAGAGCTTGAGCGCCAACATGCCGAAGCTCCCGAACGCCGTATTCTGCAGCGTGCCCTCGCCAAAGACATCACCTGCCGTGTTCACTCCGAGCACGACTACGAAGTGGCAGTCTCGGCCTCCGAACTCCTTTTCGGCAAAGGCACCACCGAGCAGCTCAACGCCTTGGACCGCGCCACCATGCTCTCCGTTTTCGAGGGCGTGCCCCAGTTCACCGTGTCGCGTTCTCGCCTCGACGAAAACTCAACCCTCATCGACCTGGCTGCCGAAGTCGGCATGTTTGCCTCCAAAGGTGAGATTCGCCGCGAGCTCAAGCAGAACTCCATCTCCGTCAACAAAGCCAAGGTAGGCGAAGACTGCACCCTTTCTGCCAACGACATCCTGTCTTGCGGCAGCATCCTCGTTCAGAAAGGAAAGAAAAACTACTATATCCTCAACGTTGAATAGTATTTTCTTCCAAGCATAAAAAAAGCAGGGAGCCTTCATGGCTCCCTGCTTTTTTATCAGGCAAGAGAGTATTAGATGCGTTTGAGGGTCATGGTAGTCACATAGCCTGTACCCGTACCATTCTCTATCACGAGCGAATTTTCGGTAAGCTCAACCACAGTGTACATCACCGGAGCAGCACCAGGAGCCGAAATAAAAGCCAGCTGGTCGCCCTCAAGAGTCCATTGCATAGGCACTTCATTGGTACCGTCCGAAGTGAGCAAAGTACCGTCCTCCATAAAGGTAAGATAAAAGTGCTCGCCATAGAAAGGAGTGATGTCAACGGGGTTGCCTGTAACATCCTGAATAGCCGAGAGGAGTTCCCACTGGCCAATAATCGAATAAACAGGATCAGGATTCTCGCCGGGGAGCGTGTCGGTGGTGGTGTCATTAACAATGGGTTCCACTTTCTCTTTTCCACAAGAAACCATGCTTACGCCCACTGCCACAGCAAGACAGAGCATAGCAATACTGAAAATCTTTTTCATAGGTTATATTTATTAAATTGATAATTAATATAGTTTCTGCACTTGTAATCGTACAAAGGGTATGCAAAAATACGAAAAAAATCTCAACCTTGACCAAAAAAACGGCCAACAAATACGATTTTTCTATTTTTTCCGTTATCATCATACCAAAACTTAAAAAAACATGAAAACAAAAAGCACCATCCTCGCCGCCATACTCATCCTTACCACCATCAGCCTTTGTGCCCAAAGTCGGCCTCAACTACGCCATGCGCCCGAACCCTTGGAGTTCCATGGCGACCGCGACCTTCAGTTCACCGTCTTTGTGAACGAAGTAATGCAGAACCACCGTCCGGCATCCTGCGTGCGCATCACCACGCCTATCGACGACAACACCACTATCTTAATCGAAGTGCAAGAAAACGACCGCCTCATGGGCCGTTTCCTCCACCTTACCCGCCAAGACGCTCATGGGCTCTACTATGTCGTCTTCGAAAACAACCTGGTAGATGTTTACACCAGCATGCAGTACGAGAGCTACCGCCGGCACGAGGGCTTAAACCACCCTTACGGGCCCAACCACAACGGCTATGCCGATTCGCACAACGGCCACGGCGGGCATAACGGCCACGACTCTCACCACTCCCACAACGACTACCACACCACCTCAGCTCATGAGTTCAGCCACATCCTCAGCCAAATCAGCTCCGAACTCTTCGACGACTCCCGCCTCCAGCTTGCCCGTTCTATTTTTGCCACCCACTATTTCACATCTGCCCAGATACGACTGATAGCCGAAAAATTCACCTTTTCCTCCAAGCGGATGGAATTTGCCCAAATGGCTTACGACCACTGCGTTGATAAAGCCGACTACTTTGTGGTGGCTGATGCCTTCACCTTCAAATCCGACAAAGAAAAGCTCCACCGATTCATCCAGCAGCAAAGATAATCACTGGACTTCTATTAAAATAAAAACGGAGGTGGGCGCTGCCCACCTCCGTTTTTGTATGTTATGCTATAGAATCGGAACTATTAAAGCTCGTCGATAGCCTCAATCATCTTACCGTTAGTCTCAAACGAGAGAATCTTCACGTTGGCTTCCTTTTTCCAGAACAGGAAACCCTTCATCTGAGCAATACGCACCTGATAGGTCATCTTGCCTTTCAGATTGCGGATATAAACCTGGTTGATTTTATGCTTGGGGTAATGATTTGCCACCGTGTCCTGAATAGCATGAGGGGTATATTTTTCCTCAATAAAATAGCGGGTCTCGGTAGCTTTCGAAGTAAAATGGATGGCCTGCAAGTCGCCTTCGGGAGTGGTGAACTGAGCAGTATAGGCGCTGCTGTCCAAAGCCATAAACCAAGCCACATTCTGTGCGTCGCGAGCCTGATTTTGAAAATCTTTCACATAGCGGACAGGCACGTCAGTCTCTTTCACGGCCTTTTCCTTTTGTGCAAAAACCACAGTCTGACCCATCATAATGAGTGCTGCAAGAAGAAGTATCTTTTTCATATTGAAATTTTTATGTTATTATCCTAAACAAAGTTCAATCTACAAAGATACAAAAAATAATTAATACCACAAAATCTTTTTTCACCTGCTATTATTTAAGGGTATATGGGTATAGGGGTTTGGGGTATATGAGTATATGGGTATAAAAGTATAAGGCTAGTTGTTGCCCCCCTAGCAACAGCCTCCAACCAACCACAAATACACATCCCCCCATAAACCCATTAACCAACAACCCCATAACCTCATAAACAAATAACCTCATAAACCCTTAACTCCCAAACTTCATCAACCCCCATTAACTTCCTAAACAACTAAGCCACTAAACAACTAAGCCCATCCCCCCATTAGCAAAAATACAAAAAATATTTATTTTTTATAAAAATATTATATAATCTATAAAAATTTAGTATCTTTGCATTTCCCCCTCTTTAGAGTGGGGATAATTAATCATTTGGAAATTAAAGAATTATTATAAAATGAGAAAACTAGCAGTAGTGGCTTTTGGCGGCAATGCGCTTTTACGCAGTGGTCAGAAAGGCACTTACCACGAACAGATTGCAAATGTTGAGCAGACTTGCGAGTCTCTTTTCAACCTGTTGAAACGTAACTACAACATCGTGATTGGTCACGGCAACGGCCCCCAGGTCGGCAATGTGATGCTGCAGCACGAAGAGGGCAAGCGCGCCGGTATCGAGGCCATGCCCATGGACTTCTGCGTGGCTGAGACCCAGGGCTCTATAGCCTACCTCATCGAGATGGGTCTGCGCAACGTGATGGCCCGCCACGATATCCACCGCGATGTGGTCACCCTCGTCACCCAGGTGGCAGTCAACGCCAACGACCCCATGTTCCAGAATCCCACCAAGCCTGTGGGACCTTACTACACCAAAGAGCAGGCCGACGAACTGGCTGCCGCTACCGGTGCTGTCTATAAAGAAGACCCCAAGGGTCGTGGCTGGCGCAAGGTTGTTGCCTCCCCCCGTCCCACCCGCATCAACAACATCAAGATTGTCAAGGAATTGGCCAAAGCTGGTCACATCGTTGTCACTGTTGGTGGCGGCGGTATCCCCGTGGTTGAAGAGAGCGACTATGTAAAAGGTGTTGAGGCAGTTATCGACAAGGACCTCGCTAGCGCACTCTGCGCCATCGAGATTGGTGCCGATGAGTTCTACATCCTCACCGATGTGCCCAAGGTCTATATCAACTTCCGCAAGGAGGATGAGAAAGCCCTGGACACCATCACCGTTTCCGAGGCCAAGGCTTACCTCGAGGCAGGTCATTTTGCCGAGGGCAGCATGGCACCCAAGGTTCGCGCAGCCATCATGTTTGTTGAACACGGCGGCAAAGAGTGCATCATCACCGAGGCCGGCCAGCTCGACAACCCCAACTGCGGCACCCGCATCGTACAGGACAAATAATTTTAAACAAGTATGGGTTACATAGACAAGTTAGTTAATTCCGAAGGATTCGGCCGATTCCGCAGAACGTGTGTGACATTTGGTTGTGTCATAACCGCTGTGGCACTGGTGCTCAAATACCTGTTGGCTAACAGGGAGTTTGGTAGCACGCTACTCGTCACAGGCTTGGGAGTTTTGAGCCTCTTTGCTTTTCTTTTGGCCTATCGCAAACCCAAACATATTGAGTTTGAGCCATCACTAATGAGCCCTGCCCAACGTCTCTTCACATCCAAAGGCCTGGCCAATTTCATGTGCAAACTCGATGGCTATGGCGCAAGCCTAGGTCTCATTGGCCTGCTATTCAAACTCAACCATTGGCCCGGCGGCACTAAGATGCTCTACCTAGCTGTGCCCACACTCCTCATTGTGGGCATTATGCACCTTGCCAAGTATCTCCTCACCCGAGACCTGCGTCCTTTAAATTAATGAATAAATACTAATAATTAAAATACTAACAACAATGGCTTACAATTTAAGAAATCGTAACTTCCTGAAGATTTTAGACTTCAGCCCCAAGGAACTCCAGTACCTCCTCGACCTCGCTCGCGACCTCAAGCGCGCCAAATACGCTGGCACCGAGCAGCCCAAACTCACTGGCAAGAACATCGCCCTCATTTTCGAGAAGACCTCTACCCGCACCCGTTGCGCTTTCGAGGTTGGTGCTAAGGACCAGGGTGCTCATGTCACCTATCTCGGCCCCACTGGCAGCCAGATCGGCGTTAAAGAGAGCATGAAGGACACCGCTCGCGTCCTCGGCCGCATGTTCGACGGTATCGAGTATCGTGGTTTCGACCAGGCTACCGTTGAAGAACTCGCTGCTTACGCTGGCGTTCCCGTGTGGAATGGTCTCACCGCTGAGAGCCACCCCACCCAGATCCTTGCCGACTTCCTCACCATGCAGGAGCATGTTGACAAGCCCCTCAACCAGGTTACCTTCGCTTATGTTGGCGACGCTCGCTACAACATGGGCAACAGCCTTATGGTTGGTGGTGTGAAGATGGGCATGGACACCCGCATCGTAGCTCCTAAGGCCCTCCAGCCCAGCGCAGAGCTCATCGCTGAGTGCCAGAAGATCGCTGCTGAGACCGGTGCTAAGCTCACCGTCACCGACGACCCCGTGGCCGGCGTTAAAGGCTGCGACTTCATCTACACCGACGTATGGGTCTCCATGGGTGAACCCGCTGAGGTTTGGAAAGAGCGCATCGAGCTCCTCATGCCCTTCCAGGTCAACGCTCAGATGATGAAGAACACCGGCAACCCCAAGTGCAAATTCATGCACTGCCTCCCCGCTTACCACAATCTTGAGACCAAGGTTGGCCGCGACGTTCACGAGCAGTTCGGTCTCGATGGTATCGAGGTTACCGAAGAAGTTTTCGAGAGCGAAGCTTCCATCGTTTTCGACGAGGCTGAAAACCGCATGCACACCATCAAGGCTGTCATGGTTGCTACCCTCGGCGACTAATTGAACTGAAAAATAAGAATTAAGAATTAAGAGTACAACCTTCATTCTTTAATTTAGTTCTGTGAGTAAGATTTAAGATTTTTGAGTGTTCACGGTGCGGAAAGACGAAGCCGCACCACTCACAAATCTTAAATCTTAACTCTTAAATAATATGAATATGACTAAGAAACAAATTATTGGTTGGATAATCACCATTATCCTTACCCTGTTCTGCTGGTGTGTTCCCACCGACTTCTTCGGCATCGAGGGTCTCACCGTCATGCAGCAGCGCATCATCGCTATCTTTGTTTTCTCTGCCTGCATGTGGATTAGCGAAGCTATTCCCATCTGGGCCACTTCGGTGGTAATCATGGTGCTTATGCTCCTCACCACCTCCGACAGCATGCTCGAATTCATGAAGGGCAGCGATCCCGCCGTCTTTGGCGAGACCATCAGCTACAAGTCCATCATGCACGAGTTTGCCAACCCCACCGTCATGCTCTTCATGGGTGGCTTTGTGCTGGCTATTGCCGCTGCCAAGTACAAACTCGACGCCAACCTGGCCCGCGTCGTTATTGGTCTCTTTGGCAAGAAACCCAGCATGGTTATGCTCGGCTTCATCGTCATCACCGCACTCCTCTCCATGTTCATGAGCAACACCGCTACCGCAGCCATGATGGTGGCCATCCTCACCCCCGTGCTGGCCTCTCTGCCCGAGAGCGACAACAAGGGTAAGGTAGGCATGGCTCTGGCCATTCCCATCGCTGCCAACATCGGTGGTCTGGGCACCCCCATCGGAACACCTCCCAACGTGGTGGCTGTGGGTTATTTGAAAGACCAGCTCGGCATCGACGTTAGCTTCGCTTCTTGGATGCTTGTCATGGTTCCCGTGGTCCTCATCATCCTCTTCCTCTCCTGGATCTATCTTTCCACCGCTTTCAAATCCAATCAGGAAGCCATCGAGATCAAAATCGAGGGCAGCTGGGACAAGAGCCGCGAGGCCATCATTGTCTATATCACCTTCATCGTTACCGTGCTCCTGTGGGTGTTCGGTAAGGACATCAACGGCCACAAAACCCTTGGCATCAATGCCAATGTAGTGGCGCTGATCCCCTTCGCAGTATTCGTCATCACTGGCGTGTTTAAGAAGGCCGACCTGGCCAAGATCGACTGGGATGTGCTCTGGCTCGTAGCCGGTGGCTTTGCCCTTGGTGTGGGTATCAACGATACCAAGCTTGCCGAGGTGCTCGTCAACACCATCCCCTTCAACACCTGGCCCGCCATGCTCGTCATTCTGGGTTCTGGCGTACTCTGCCTGGTCATGTCCACCTTCATGTCCAACAGTGCTAGTGCCGCCCTGCTCATCCCCATCCTCATTGCTGTTGCCACGGGTATGAAAGAGCAGCTTGCTGCCTTTGGTGGTGCCACCACCCTTATCATCGGCCTTGCCATGTCGGCATCTTTGGCCATGGCACTGCCCATCTCCACACCTCCCAATGCCATTGCCTACTCCAAAGGCTTCATCAAGCAGAAAGATATGGCCGTCACCGGTATCCTGGTGGGCCTCGTCGGCTTGGTAATTGGCTACATTGTGCTTATCTTTGCTGGCAAAGCCGGCATCTTTGCATAAAATGCTAATCTGACTACCCGTAGTCAGTAATGCGGCGGCCAATGGCCGCCGCATTTTTTATATCCCCCGCACAATACCCCAAATGACCTTCCCACCTCCCCCCTATAAGCACCGCTCAAGCTGCGGCCAACATGCACTCGCCCTCCGTTCACGCCGACGGAGCTACACCGTAGAATCAACGGAGCTACAGCGAAGCCACATCGGAACCAATGGCAAGGCTCAGCCAAGCGTATTGTGAGCGGCTACCCGTAGTATCAGTAATAGGATTATATTACGCAACATGTGGGATAGATAAGGAACTTGATGTGGTGCTCCCCTGGTGCCACTCTGGTGACACAGCCATGACTGAGGGATGTGGAAAGGACTCCCATCTGCTTTTTTTATCCCGAATTGGTGAATTGGTGAGGGTGATTGGGGGAAAATGAGAACAGAAAAAGCGAACCATCAGCCTATCGCGTATTAGAAAAAAGTGGTTGCCCCGGCAAAGGGCAACCACTTCTATTTATTTCCTTCCCTTCAAGGGAGGGTGAGGAGTGGCCTATTCCACCAAATCCCATTCAACTCCACTTCCGGGGCTGGCGTTATTCTGTAGGCGGCTTTTTGTCTGGCTGTTGCACTTGATAAGGGTGTAGCAAGTGGCTCCTACATTTTCTAATGCGTCCCATGTAGGACACGAATTGCTCAACGTAAAACTGCTGGAGAAACATATTGACTGCAAGGCAGAGCAGTTGCTGAATGTCCAACCAAAATTAGTCAACGAGTTGCTGCTAAACGACCATAAATCCAAGTCTGTCAAACTGATGCAATTCCTAAACATATAACTCATATCCGCCACATTCACCGTATTGAACGACGACAAGTCCAAGCTTGTCAAATTCTCGCAACCATAAAACATCATACTCATATCCGTTACATTCGACGTATTGAACGACGACAAATCCAAACTTGTCAGATTCTTGCAACCAAAAAACATCATACTCATATTCGTCACATTCGAAGTGTTGAATCCATCGCCAAAATCAATTTCACATAATGGATAATTCCCAGAAGGATTATATGAATATTCGAACAAATAACTGCTATTTGCCGGCGCATATACCTCCGATGCGGGGGTATAGACATGGCAGACATTATCGATGATTTTTTTGTAGATGGGGGTGGATAAGAGGTTGGAACTACCGTTGTCAATTCTTTCAAAATCTGTCACCGCATCGGTATAGTTATAGTGGAATATCAGACTCTGGGCTTGCAGATTCCGAAACCCATACGCGTCAAGTGTTGCCGCAGGCCACTCTCGATTCTCAAACACAAGGTTGCTGACATTGATGGTGGTGATGGCAGACTGCTGCACGCTCACCATATTGCCCACCTTGGTGGCGACTTCATCCTCAGAATAAATTCTTATGGTGAAGTTGTGGTAATCTCCCGCAGGCATTGCGATATACACGCAGTCGCCCTCAGCAAATGTGCGGTCAAGGGCATATACAACCACGCTTTTGTCGGTGGCATCGTTTTCCCCGGCGTACACTAAGTCGCCATTGCTGCTGATGCGATACTTTCCGCAGATGGGTCCGTCGGTGGTGATGCCTATATAGGCAATCTGCTTGTCAATCTCGGGCAGCATAATCTTGACGAGTCCGCCGAGGTTGCGGAATGCTACATTGAGGTGGTCGCTTTCTCCATACATGGGGAAGTAATCTAACGGAGAGTCAAGGATATTGCGTGTATCGGGGTAGGTGACATACAGCGTGTTGTCATTCGTTGGTTCTCCCTCAGCCATTCTGGCGGGATAGACAAAGCGACAGGATATCGACTGCCCAACGAATCCATGAGCCTCGATAGGCGACAGTGTTGCCCATGTGGGGTCGTCATCTCTGGGTGATGCACCATAGATGGCATAGCCAAGGTCGTCAAACGCCATCACTTGGTCGAAACTGTTCCAATGAATAAGATTGCCCACGAGGGATGCCTTCATGCCGCTATTGTCGGCATGGGCGGTGAAGGTGGGTAGCTCTTCGTCTTTCTCTTTCTGGCACGAAACAGCCAGAAAAGCCATTGCAGCAATGGCCAGCAACATAAATTTCTTCATGACAAAATCAAGGACTTAGTTTATAAATAATAGTAGTAGCCTTCGTCAAGAGGTTGGGTGCCGGGGGTGTTATCCGGATTGCCCGTGCCGTCACCGCTGCCGGCAAAACCTTTTTCCACTCGTGCATCAAGCACTTCCACAACAGGAGTTTCGTAAAGTAGTTTCTTTTTCATTTTTCCTGCCCTAAAATCCGTGTCGGGCTCAACTTCTATTGCAAATTTGGCTCGAGAATTGCAGGTGAAAATCAAAAAATGAGAAAAAGTGGAGCCATCCATCCGAACCGCTATTTCTAGAAGAAGGGTCTGGACTCCCTGAAAATTGAAAATAAGGTCAGTGAATTGCTCCACTGAACCGTATATTAATGCAACATGCACATATACAATACAATGGAGACTTACATTCAAACCATTATTCCTCAATTTTCATTGGAGAATTGTCCAGATTCTCTTCTACGGAACAAAGGCACAAATGCGTCTTTCTCAGTCAATCCTACGCTCGAATTGACGATGCAAAGATACAACTTTTTCTTCAAACAACATCAAAGCGGGGCTGTTTTTCTTTTTTGAGACTGTTTTTTCTGCATCGTGTTTTGGAATAAGTGGAAAGTTGAAAGTGGGATGTGGGGTTAAAAAATCAAAAAAAAGGGAGGGGTAGCAATAAGAAAGCAAAAGATGCGTTAATAGGGCAAATAAAAAATAATTTTTTTCTACAATGGAAGAGTTTGTCAATATACAAGAACTGAACGAACGCATCTCGCGCGAGAGCGCTTTCGTTGACGCACTCACTATGGAGCTACGCAAGAATATCGTAGGCCAGAAACACATGATTGAAAGCCTGATGATTGGCTTGCTGAGCAACGGCCACATACTGCTGGAAGGTGTGCCCGGCTTGGCAAAAACACTGACTATTACATCGCTGGCACAGGCCATCGACGCCAAGTTTAGCCGCATACAGTTCACTCCCGACCTTTTGCCCGCCGACCTTTTGGGCACTATGATCTATAGCCAGAAGAGCGAGACCTTTAACGTGAAGAAGGGTCCCATCTTCTCCAACTTTATCCTTGCCGATGAGATTAACCGTGCTCCCGCCAAGGTGCAGAGCGCCCTGCTGGAAGCCATGCAGGAACGCCAAGTGACTATTGGCGAGAACACCTATAAGCTGGAAGAGCCTTTCTTGGTAATGGCCACCCAGAACCCCATTGAGCAGGAAGGCACCTATCCCCTGCCCGAAGCCCAGGTGGACCGCTTTATGCTGAAAGTGGTTATCAGCTACCCCCAGCGCGACGAGGAACGCCAGATTCTGCACCAGCAGATGACCGGCTCGTTTGCCAAGCAGCAGCCCATTATGAAGCCTGCCGACATAATGAAGGCCCGCAGCGTGGTGCGCGAGGTGTATATGGACGAGAAGATTGAGAACTATATCACCGACATTATCTTTGCCACCCGCTACCCCGACCAGTACGGCCTGGAGAAACTGAAAGGCCTTATCAGCTATGGCGCTTCGCCCCGTGGCAGCATCAATCTGGCTTTGGCCTCGAAGGCTTATGCCTTTATGCGCCGCAGAGGATATGTGATTCCCGAGGATGTGCGCGCTATAGCTATGGATGTGCTGCGCCACCGCGTGGGCCTGACCTACGAGGCCGAGGCCGAGAACATTACCAGCGAGGAGGTTGTGAACGAGATCCTCAACCGCGTGGATGTACCCTGATGATTTAGGATTATAGGAATTATGAATTATGGGTGGGCACTGTGCCCACGCTGAAATCATTCTGCCAAAGAATCTTAACTACATGGAACAACAAAACAACGATATATTAAAAAAGGTTCGCAAGATTGAGATAAAGGCTAAGGGGCTTTCGCGTCAGTTGTTCTCGGGCGAGTATCACAGCGCGTTCAAGGGTCGCGGTATGGCATTCAGCGAAGTGCGCGAATACCAGTATGGCGACGATGTGCGCTCTATCGACTGGAACGTGACGGCACGACTGCACCACCCCTATGTGAAGATCTTTGAGGAGGAACGCGAGCTGACGGTGATGCTGCTGGTGGATGTGAGCGGATCGAACCGCTTTGGCACCCATCACCAGTTTAAAGAAGAGCTGGTGGCCGAAGTGGCAGCCACCATTGCCTTCAGCGCCATTCAGAACAACGACAAGGTGGGTGTGATTCTTTTCAGCGACAAGATTGAGAAGTTCATACCCCCCAAGAAGGGCAGCAGCCATATCCTGCGAATCATTCGCGAGCTGATCACTTTCCGCCCCACAAGCAACGGCACCGACATTGCCGAGGGACTGCGCTATTTTACCAACGTGATTAAGAAACGCTGCACGGCATTTTTGCTGAGCGACTTTTACGACGAGGGCTACAACGACGCGCTGAAGATAGCATCGCACAAGCATGACCTGGTGGCCATTAGGATAGCCGACGAGAAGGAAGCCCGCCTGCCCGACCTGGGACTGACCAAGTTTTACGACCCGGAGACCCAGGAGACGATTTGGATAGACACTGCCGACAGCAGCATACGCCAGGCTTTTGCCAACCGCTACAGCAATCATGTGAAAAGCGTGGACGACCTGCTGAAGAAATACGGTATTGACCAAACCACCCTATACACCGGCGAAGACTATGTGAAGGAGTTGAAGAAATTGTTTGACCGACGCGGAGCCTAGGGTAACATTATTTATGGATAATATGAAACGATACATCATAGCATTGGTAATGGTGATGAGCAGTGCGCTGGCTTGGGCCCAAGAGGCCGAAATGGCCACACCCCTGCCCACATATAAGTTTAGGTTGGACAGCACCACCCTGATGCTGGGCGACCAAACGGTGCTGGCCATAGAGCCTACCACCACCCTGATGCCCACAATGGAGGATTTGACCAACAACGACATTGTGGCTGTGCGCCAATGGATCGACTCGACCAACGGCACGCTATACACCGCCCTCACCTCGTTTGAAGTGGGCGAGCACTGGCTGCACATTGGTGCCGACTCGGTGATGCTGACGGTGAACGATGTGGCCAACGTGGACACCACTACCACCGAGATTCGCGACATTGCCGATATCATGAAACAGCCCTACACCTTTGGCGAGGTAGCCAAAGTGGTGGGACTGGTGCTGGGCATTTTGGCACTGATAGCCGCCGCCATCTATATTGTGAAACGAGTGAAGGACCACAAGCCCATTATCAGCATTCCGCTAGCGCCTCCCCTACCCCCCGACGTGAGGGCGCTGAACGAACTTGAGGCCCTGCGCCAACGCCAGCTGTGGCAGCAAGGGCAGGTGAAAGAGTATCACACCCACTTGACCGACGTGCTGCGCAACTACCTGGAAGAGACGTACAACATACCCTCGACCGAGATGACCACCGACCAGACCCTGGAAGCATTCCGCTCCTGCTCGGCCTTCAGTCCCGACGCCGAGCAGATGTTGCGACAGGTGTTGCAGACTGCCGATATGGTGAAATTTGCCAAATCGGAGCCCCAGCCCCATCAGCACGACCTGTCGATGAGCCAGAGTGTCAACTTTGTGAAAACAACAGCACCCAAACACAACGACACTGAAAACAACGACCAGAATAGCTAATACACATCATGAACCATATCACTTTTGCGCACCCATACCTGCTGTTGCTGCTGCTCATAGTACCGCTGATGACGGTATGGTATATTTTCCGCTACCGCAAACAGAAACCCGCGCTTCAGTTTTCGAACATCAGTCTTTTCAACGGACTGAAAAAAACTTTCCGCCAACGCAGCTACCCTGTGCTCTTTGCGCTGAGGATGGTGGCCGTGACGGCCATCATAGTGGCTTTGGCCCGCCCCCAAACCATGCTCAGCAGACAAGAGATGAAGGTGGAGGGCATCGACATTGTGCTGGCCATGGACGTTAGCGGCAGTATGCTGGCCGAAGACTTCAAACCCAACCGCCTGGAGTCGGCCAAGAAAGTGGCATCGGACTTTATCGACAACCGCCGAAACGACCGTATCGGACTGGTGGTGTTCTCGGGCGAAGCCTTCACGCAAGTGCCACTCACTATCGACCACCCCGTGTTGCTGAAACAACTCTTTGCGCTGAAAAGCGGTATGATAAAAGACGGCACCGCCCTGGGCGACGGACTGGCCACCGCCATCAACCGCATTAAGGACAGCGAGGCCAAAAGCAAGGTAATCATACTCCTTACCGACGGTATCAACAACCAAGGAGCCGTTGACCCGCAGAGCGCCGCCGAGATTGCCGCACTCTACAACATACGCCTATACACCATTGGCTGCGGCACACACGGCCTAGCCCCCTACCCCTACCGCGACCAGTTTGGCCGTGTACACTACCAGAATGAGCCCGTGGAGCTTGACGAGCAGTTGCTCACCCAGATGGCACACTCCACCAAAGACGGACAATATTTCCGCGCCACCAACAAGAAATCGCTTGAAAAGATCTTCAAACAGATCGACGAGATGGAGAAGAGCAAGATAGACGTGACCCAGTATTCGCAGACTAAAGACGAGTTTTGGGGCTGGCTGATAGCTGCCGGCCTGGCACTGCTGGCCGAGATACTGCTGGCACTGCTCTACTATCGCTCAACACCCTAACAAGCACTCTATACGACTAAAGGTAACTAAAACACTAGGACAATAAAGTAAACTAAGACAAATGATACACTTCCAACATCCGCATATACTATGGCTGTTGCTCATGGTTCCCGCATTGGTGGGACTATGGATATGGCTGCTGCGCCGCAACCGCAAGCGCCTTGAGCAGTTTGCCGACCGATCGATGTTCGGCCGACTGATTCCCGACGCTTCCGCCTGGCGGCCGTCGCTCAAATTCGGACTCATCATTGCCGCACTGGCATTCCTCATTCTGGCCATTGCCAATCCGCAGCAGGGCAGCAAAATGGTGAAAGGTGAACGGCTGGGCAGCGACATATCAATATGTTTGGACATTTCCAACTCCATGATGGCCGAGGACATCCAGCCCAACCGATTGGAGCGCAGCAAACGCACCGTGACCAACCTGCTCAACGAATTGGGTTCGGACCGCATCTCGCTCATCGTTTTTGCCGGAAGCAGCTATGTGCAGATGCCCCTCACCAACGACTATTCGGCAGTGAAGCTATTCCTTGACCAGATCGACTGCTCGATGATCGAAGCCCAGGGCACAGCCATCGGCGACGCCATTGAGAAAGCCATGGAATCCTTTGGCTACGGCGACGAAGATCGCGAATGGAAGAAGAACCAAGGCCGCGCCATCATCGTGATTTCAGATGGCGAAAACTTTGAAGACGACGCCGAAGCCGCCGCCCGCAAGGCTGCCGCCGAAGGCGTGAGAGTGTGCACCATAGGCATGGGTCTGGCCGAAGGCACCCCCATACCCCAATATCGCGGAGGACAACGCGTGGGATACAAACGCGACAACAACGGCAACACCGTCACCACCCATCTGGACGAGGCCACCCTCACCGCCATAGCCCACGCCGGCAAGGGCGTGTATGTGAGAGCCAACAACATCAACTCCGGGGTGCAGGAAATTGTGAACATGATAGAGGGCCTTGAAAAGGAGCACTACGGCGAATCGATGTTTTCGGAATACGAGAGCCGCTACCAATATCCTTTGGTGGCAGCCCTGATCTGCCTACTGGCCGAACTGCTTATTTTTGAACGTCGCAACCGCAAATTCAACATCGAAAAACTGCTGAATAATGAGAACTAACAAATATATATTGGTTATCGTGGGACTGCTGCTAATCATGGCATCCAATCAAATAGAAGCCCAAAGCAGCACCGCCCGAAAAGAGACCCGCAAAGGCAACAAGGAATACAAGGCCAAGAAATACGACCAGTCGGAGGTGAACTACCGCAGAGCCATCCACGACGATAGCAATGCCTACCGCGCACAATACAATCTGGGCAACGCCCTGTATAAGCAGAAAAAATATGACGAGGCCAACAGCCACTACTCCAAGGCACTGGAAACGCCCGACCTGAACAACAAGAACAAGGCCAAGATTCTGCACAACCGTGGCAACAGCAGTTTGAAAGCCGGACTGGCCAAGGAGAACAGGGCCGAGGGAATGCAACAGTTTCAGCAGGCAGTGAACGACTACCAAGAAGCCCTGAAACTAACCCCTAAAGACGAAAACACCCGCTACAACCTGTCGTATGCCAAAAAGATGCTGCAACAGGCCCAACAGCAACAGCAGCAACAACAAAACGGAGGCGGCGGCGGTGGCCAGGATCAGAAAGACCAAAACAAGGATAAGAACA
>JAKSMO010000063.1 GCA_024400545.1 Bacteroidales bacterium
ACAAGGATGGCGAACAGGGTCCGCTGCCTTTGCTCACCAACCGCCAGGCCGTGACTAAGTCGATGGCTATGTATATGAACGGCCAGGGCGAAAAGGACTATGCGATGGAACTGCCCAAGTCGGCGACCGCCGAGCCGGTGAGCCTCACGGTGGAATATACCGCCAACCCCATGCGCCTGGCAGCCATGGCATTGCCCTACATGGAAGACAAGGAGAATCCGTCGAACATCTATCTGTTCAATAGCTATTATGTCAACAATCTTGGCTTGCAATTGGCCCAGCAGATGCCCGACTTGAAACATCTGGCCGACAATGTGGCCGATAGTGACAGCCGTTTGTTGCAAAATGAAGATGTGAAGCAGACGCTGATAGGCGAGACACCTTGGCTGCAAGATGCGCAGAGCGAGGTTGAGCGTATGCGTCGCATAGCCAATTATTATGACGAGACCCGCATCAACAAGCAGATTGCCCAAGAGTGGGGCAAGCTGAAGAAAGAGCAACGCTTGGACGGCGGTTGGTCGTGGATGCCCGGCGGCAGGTGTAGCAGCCCGTATGTGACACAGCATATCCTTAGGGGATTGGGCCAGATGGCCAAAGCCATGGGCAACGAAAGAACGATTATGGAGAAGAAGGCACTCGGGTTTGTAGATAATCAGGCTTATGATGACTATCTGCGTTATCAGCGTTACCTGAAGAAGAATCCTAAGGCAAAGCTCGAACCCACGAATCTGAATTATCTCTATGTGCGCAGTTTTTACGCCGACAGATATATGGGCAAGAAATGCAAGGAAGCCTTTGATTTCTATTATTCCAATCTGAAGAAACATGCCGACGAATATAAGACATTGTACTGCCAGGCCCAGCTGGCTTTGATTTTCCATCGCAATGGCGACAAGGATTTGGCTCGCAAGATGGTGAACCGCATCCGCCAGAAGGCGCTCTATAGCGACGAGATGGGCATGTATTGGCGCGACAATGTGAGCGGCTGGTACTTTTATCAGCGTCCGGTAGCAACACAGGCTTTGCTGATTGAGGCGTTCGCTGAGATTGAGCCTGAGGATGCGGAAAGTGTCGGCAAGATGCAGCAATGGCTCTTGAAACAGAAGCAAACCACGAGCTGGAATACCGATGTGGCCACCTTGCATGCCATACAGGCACTCTGCAAGGGCACCGAGGTGAAGGTGGATGGCGAGCCCATGCGTGTGATCTTGAAGCACGACACCTTGGTCGGAAGCAATTACCTGCGCCATAGCTATGTGGGCGACAGCGTGGCTATGATGGCCGAAAAGGGTAGGGTGGATGTGCGCTTGGTGCAGCCCAATAAGAATATCTCGTGGGGCGGCGTGTATTACCAATATACCGAGCAGATGGACAAGGTGGAGGCCACCTCGGAGGGTATTAAGCTCAGCCGAAATGTCTATCGCCTAAATGCCGACGGCACCCTCACCCCAGTTGACGACAAAGTGCCATTGGAGGTGGGCGACAAAGTGCGTATTGTGCTCAATATCGCCTGTGACCGTCCGATGGAATATGTGCAGATGAAGCACTTCCGAGCCTCGTGCCTCGAACCCGTCACCACCCGCTCGGGCTGGGTATGGTCGTGCGCCACACCCTATTATGTGGCCGTGCAGAATACCTACGATGCCATGTATATCGACCGTATGGAGAAGGGCAAGTATACCATCGAGACCACCTATTATGTCACCAATCCCGGCACCTTCACCCTGGCACCTGCCGTGATGCAGTGCATGTATGCCCCCGAGTTCCGCGCCACTTCCGACGGCACAACTATCAGAGTTGTGGATTAATTGAAGCACAATGATTAGCCGATAGACGGGCTGCAGACACGGCATCTTTTGCCGTCGTCAACAGCCAGCCATGCCATGCGGGAGCCTCGATAAACACCAACAAACCAAATGTTGAATATTGATCGAACAATAAAAAGTATTTCGATAAATAAAAAAGTAGTAACCAGTTGGCAAAATTTTCAAGTAATTACTATTATGTACGTTTGCCTTAGTGATATCAAATGAATGTATGACTCCGTTGGGGCTGCAGATGGTATGCAGTTTGTATCTATTTCAAGATCCGAAAACTTGGACACGGTACCTCTTCTAGGCACATTTCCGAGTTCGTTGACGAAATTTTTCGAGAAATGTTTGCATATATCAAGAATTTTTGCGTACTTTGCATAAAAGTTGTGTGTATTAATAGTTTTTTGTAACAGATTGATTTTTATTACAAAATACGAAAATTTCTTGACGTGCACAGCTTATTTGAAAGAAATTTTTAACAAAATTAATTCATCCAACAGGTAACAGAAATATTAGTATATGAAAAAATTGAAATTATTCTTATTGCTTGTGCCCTGTATATTCCTTTTTGTGGGGTGCTACATTCTTAACCAGCCTGTTATTCAACGAGGTTCAGAAGAGTCCTTGTCGGATTTCACTTATGTCTATGTGGTTCCGACTGGTGATAAGACGGGAAATGCGGGTGTCGTTTACACCCTAGGCTATGGTATATATGCTTCATCGCCAGATAAGAGTGTAAATCCCGGAGATTTGATAGCAGGATATCTTATGAAGCGTGGCTATGTGAGATTATATGCGTTGGATTCTCAATTGAAAGAGTCAACTCTTATTGTTTCGTATGGTGAAGTTGGAACTAGACCTGTTGGTTTGGCTGCATATACAACTGCCGTCACAATTCAGATTGTGTCCGGAAAAACAAACAGAATGGTTTGTTCTGTCACAGCAGAGGGTATTGGTGATACCGAAGCCGATGATATCCGGCAAGCAATATCCAGGGCGCTTGAGGCGGTATGGGGCCAATAGGAATATATATGCAGAAAAAACTAATGCGCCTAAATATGAGAGTTTTTTTCTTGAGTAATTCCAAATTTCATTTATGATAATTGTGGCGCAGGATACCGATTGGTACAGGCTTTTTACACGTTGATGGACGATGCCCTCCCTCTAGAAGTTAAAGTTGTTAATAATTTAGTATGAAAAAACTCCTTACATATGCAATTGATAAAGGTGGTCAGTTAATACATGTCGATAGTGTAGCGACTGGTTTGGCTTGTGATTGCATATGTCCGTCATGTGGAGGAATGTTAATGGCAAAAAACAATGGTACCATTAGGGATCATCATTTTGCTCATGCTTCTGGAATAGAATGTGATGGCGCACTTGAGTCTGCAATACATTTGCTAGCAAAAAAAATCATAAGAGAGACAAAGTCTATCATGATACCTCTTGATGAATATACAGGACGACCAACCTTACTTAGATTTGATAAAGTTGACGAGGAAGTATGGTTGGATTCGATTCGTCGTAGACCAGACTTGGTGTGTACAACCAAAGACGGTATTGAGGTCTTGGTCGAGTTCAAGAATACCCACGCAGTAGATGACAAGAAAAAAACTGCCATCAAGAAAAAAAAACTAGTGTGTATTGAAATAGATGTTTGTGGTCAAGAATTAGATGAAAAACAGCTGCGTGTATTTCTGAATGGTACCTGGGGTGATCGAACTTGGATTAGTATCCCAAAATCTGATGAGTTCAAAATTTATCATACTACAATTGATATCATTTTGCAATATTCGATACGGACTAATGATTATGCAGTAGTTGATACATTTTTTAATTTTACAGAAGACAAGTCTAGCATGACCATGAATATTGTTAAAATGATTAGCAGTCATCTTTTTATAGATAACTGGAGAACGGTGGATGAAAGCTTATGGTATTATTGTTATGGGTTGTTATGGTCGTTTAAGGGTTGTGACCTTTTTCGAAGAGTTTTCTTCAAAGATTTCCACATTGTCAATCTTGTCAGGAAGGATTATTATGATTTAGGGTTCAATGGAAAGATCTCTTTTTTTGATATGATAAAAGAGTTAGCACTAAATGATGTGGTTGATGTTGACAATGAATTAGCTAGAGCCCAAAAAGAGATTAAATGGTCTTTGGAAATCATTAATGTGAGGTCTGGGAATGTTGACCGAGAAAAAAGAATTGTATTACAACTTTCTTTTTTTGTTCTCCTTCTTAGAATTTGGCCTGACGTCAAGTCTCAAAGTCAAAACTATGCTTTATTTGAGAAGAATAAATGGTTTATAGTCATGTGCGTCTGTTTGACTTTCAATATGGTGTTATTCACGTCAAATCGGACGTTAGCACAATTGTGTGAGAATGTTGAACGTTACGATTTGAAGTATTCACATCTTTTTGTACATATTGCAAAATCAGTGTCCAATAAACAACTTATGAACTCTGAAGAATATCGTCAATTGGAAGTGTCCTCAACAGCATCATCACATGATTCTTCTTTAGACGAATTATTTATAAAGATTTTTCCTAAATTTTTTCGATATTAATCTATAGATGTTGTAATGATTTTTTGTGACTTTGCAAAAAAATATTTGAGAAATTTCTGTTATGAGTGAGGAAAAAGGTAGTGTCTGGCAGATGACCCAACAGGTGGAGTAGAATTTATCCCCTTTCGAGAATGACGGCAATGGAAGTAGGCTAGATTGGATTTGCCCTAAGGATGATGGAAGTGAGGTCTATCTGAATAGTAAAGCACTATGTCGAAACTGGGCTTTGGTGATGTTGATTTCGGAAACTTCTGGTCAACTAGAGACCTACGGAGGAATGGTGTTGCTTTGGACAAAGAATCTAGAGTCCTGTACCTGTTTGAATCCAAATCGCACAAGAACGAAATCACAAGGGGCAATGTGTGGAAGAGTAGTTTCTCTGCTAAACAAAAAGAGAACTACCAAAAGAAATGTGAGGCAATAAAGAGTACAGAAAAGAATGATTATGGTGTCAACTTGGATGCGTATTGAGAGGGTAAAAATATTGGATCCGCGCAATAATCGTTTTTTTTTTTCGTTAGTTAGGAAAATTTTATGACATGAATAAGACGTTTTGTTATTTCGGGATGGTGGCAGGTTCGATAGTCTTCGCCTGTGCGTTTGTGATGTTTGTTTTGCCAACAACGGGTGATGATGTGATGAAAATGAGGGTGATAAGCGCTGCGGTGGCTTTGGGCGCAGCCTTCAGTTTCTATAGGGCTTGCTATCATTATCGTCACAGCGAAGAACCCAAGGGATGGGAAGGCTCGCGTAAGTTGATTGAGCAGATGGAGAGTTGGGGAGAGGTGGTGCGCTATTTCTTCAACCCCATGCAGATGCGCTCGCGTACGGCGTGGGACTTGGTAATCCTAGTGGCACTCATCATTTTCAAAACTAAGTTTGCCATCGTGCTTGCCGTGCTGTTGGTGGGTCTCAAATGCTGGATGCTGTTCAGCGAAATGCGCTACTGGAAAACCTATCATAAACTCAAAGAATTGGAAAATATGACCGAGGTGACATACGACCACGAAGATGCCGTGATGGAGGTCCGCGGCCAAGATATCATCATTGTTGACCCTTGCTATTTCTGCGCCGACACCGACTTTTGGGAGGCCAACTGGCAGCATTTCTGCAACAACGAACTGACCGAGGAGATGGGTTTTCGCAATGCGCTCTCCTTCAGCGTAAGCGATTATCAGATAACCGATTTGGTGGACGATGCAGGTGCTGTGGTAGGGTCGTGGAGTTCGGATAGCAACACCGTGGGCTGTTACCTGCTGGACGATGTGCTGCGCATCAATCCGGACTTTGCGAAAGAACTAGAATGCGGAATGGTGATACGCAATTTCAGCGGCCAGGTACGCTTCCATTTCGAACAGAAAACGTCACCGTGGACCTTCTATGGTCAGGAGGTGGAAGAAGATGCCGTAGTGCTCTATATCGAGGGTGCTGGCAACCGCCAGTTCCATTCCCAGGAGGTCGATTTGTAGCCTCAGAAACTCCTTGATCGACTCTTGTCGCCTAGCCCTTCTGCGTAATCATTTATGCTGAGGGTTTCGTTGGCAGAATGTAGCTTTTCTTGCGTGAATTTTAAGAATTATTTAATTATATATTTGTTATATAAAAAATAATTCGTATTTTTGTATTTGGCAAAATATGTTGGTAATAAATATAAAATATTAATAATCATTAAAATAAACTAATCATTATGCAACCAAAAGGTAACAAGTTCGGCACTCATCGTGTCATCGAGCCCAAGGGCGTACTTCCCCAGCCCGCAAACAAACTGGACAACAACATGGATGTTCTCTACGATAACGAGATCCTCATCGACGTTCAGACCCTCAATATCGACTCCGCTTCTTTTACCGATATCCACAACTATGCTAAAGCTCAGGCAGGCGAAGGCGCTACCGAGGCTCAGATCATGGAAGAGGTTAAGAAAGAGATGCTCCTCAATGTTGAGCTCCAGGGCAAACATCGCAACCGCCGCACCGGTTCTGGCGGTATGCTCCTTGGTAAGGTTGAGAAGATTGGCGACGCTCTGAAGGGCAAGATCGACCTCAAGGAAGGCGACCGCATCGCTACCCTCGTCAGCCTCTCTCTGACTCCTCTCCGCATCGATGAGATCATGGAAATCCGTCCCGAAATCGACCAGGTCGACATCAAGGGTAAAGCTATCCTCTTCGAGAGCGGTATCTACGCTAAGATTCCTACCGACATGCCCGAGAAGCTCGCCCTCTCCGCCCTCGACGTTGCTGGTGCTCCCGCACAGACCGCACGCCTCTGCCAGTATGGCCAGACCGTAGTTATCATGGGTGCCGGTGGTAAGAGCGGTATGCTCTGCGCTTACGAGGCTAAAAAACGCGTTGGCGTTACCGGTAAGGTTATCGGCCTTGCCAACAGCCCCAAGTCCACCCAGCGTATCAAGGATCTCGGTTTCTGCGATGTTGTTGAGAGCGTTGCCGGTAAGACCCCCGTTGAGGTTTACGAACTCGTAGAGAAGCTCACCAATGGCAAGATGGCCGACGTTACCATCAACTGCGTTAACGTTCCCGACCAGGAGATGACCGCTGTCCTCGTTACCAAGGACGATGGTACCGTTTACTTCTTCTCCATGGCTACCAGCTTCACCAAGGCCAGCCTCGGTGCTGAAGGTATCGGCATGGATGTGAACATGATCATGGGTAACGGCTACACCAAGGGTCACGCCGAATTCACCCTCCAGGAACTCCGTGAGAGCCCCGAACTGCGCAAGATTTTTGAAGAACTCTACGCTTAATATCGTTTTGCCGGTTTGCTGATTTTTTGATTCTTACAGTCATCAAATCAGCAAATCGGTTTTTAAACAGAGTAATCAATAATTATTATTATGCAAGTAAATCGTAGAAAAGAGTTGTTCCCCAACGTCCCCGACGAACAGTGGAACGATTGGAAATGGCAGGTGAAAAACCGCATCGAGACTTACGATCAGCTGAGCCAGTATTTCACTTTCGCCCCCGAGGAGGCAGAAGGTATCAAGAAGGCCCTCGCCAAGTTCCGTATGGCCATTACCCCATATTACCTTAGCCTTATCGACCCCAACGATCCTTATGATCCTATCCGTCGCCAGGCTATCCCCCAGGGTGCCGAGTGTAATATCGCCCCTGCCGACCTCGATGATCCTCTGCACGAGGACGAAGACTCCCCCGCTCCCGGCCTTACCCACCGCTACCCGGATCGCGTGCTCTTCCTCATCACCGACATGTGTTCCATGTACTGCCGCCATTGCACCCGCCGTCGTTTCGCTGGCCAGAAAGACGATGAGTCTCCCGCCGAGCGTATCGAAAAGTGCCTGGCTTACATCGAGAAGACCCCCGAGGTGCGCGACGTGCTCCTCTCTGGTGGCGACGCTCTGATGGTGTCTGATGAGAAACTCGATTATATCCTTGGTCGTCTCCGCCAGATTCCCCATGTCGAAATCGTACGTCTCGGCAGCCGCACTCCCGTCGTTTGCCCCCAGCGTATCACCGACCATCTGTGCGAGACCCTCAAGAAATACCATCCCCTGTGGATGAACACCCACTTCAACCACCCCAACGAGATGACCCCCGAGGCTTCTGCAGCCCTGGCTAAGCTGGCTAATGCCGGTATCCCCCTGGGCAACCAAACCGTGTTGCTGCGTGGCGTGAACGACTGCGTGCATGTGATGAAGAAACTCATGCACACCCTCGTCATGAACCGTGTTCGCCCCTATTACATCTACCAGTGCGACCTCTCTATGGGTCTCGAGCATTTCCGTACCCCTGTCAGCAAGGGTATCGAAATCATCGAAGCTCTCCGTGGCCACACCAGCGGCTACGCTGTGCCCACCTTCGTGGTTGACGCTCCTGGCGGCGGCGGTAAGACCCCCGTCATGCCCAACTACGTTATCTCACAGAGCCCCAATAAGGTTATCCTCCGCAACTTCGAGGGTGTTATCACTACCTACACCGAACCCCGCGAATACCACGAGGATTGCCATTGCGAGGCTTGCGAGGCTCAGCGCCGCATCGACGAGGGCGTAGCTTCCCTCCTCGAAACCGACCGTATGGCTCTCGAACCCAGCCACCTCATGCGTCACATCCGCAATCAGAAGAACAAGTAGTCCCGTATTCTTTATGCGCAAGGCTCTTGCCTTCATATTAATACTCATCACCCTACCGGCATTGCGTGCCCAAGTGGCCGGCATATCTAGTTATTCTGTACTCGATATGCCCTCTTCAGCCCGCATTGCCGGTTTGGGTTTTGATTTTATGTCGGTATATGACGACGATATCGTTCTCACACTCGACAATCCTTCCCTCATCAGCAGTCGCACCAGCAGCCAGCTTTCTGCCGCACTCACTACCCTGTTTACTGGCGTCAAGTTCGGTTCGGTAGCCTATTCGCACAATTTCAAGCATCTGGGTGCTTTTACCTTTGGTCTGCAATTCGATTCCTATGGCAAGTTTGCCGGCTACGACGAAAGCGAGACCCCCATGGGCGACTTTTCTGCTGGCGACTATGTCTTCTCAATCGGCTGGGGCCGCGCCATCGACGACAATGTGCTGATAGGGGCTAATTTCAAGCCCATCTTCTCGCAATACGAAGAGTATTCGGCTTTCGCCTTCGCCATCGACCTGGCTGCCACCTATATTTCCAACGATAAGTCGTTTGCCGCCACCCTGATGGGCCGCAATATCGGTGCCCAGATCATCACTTTCAGCGGCACCACCGAGCGGTTGCCCTACGAGTTGTCGCTGGCAGCATCCTACAAGCTTGCTGATGCCCCGTTCCGTTTGCACTTCATGCTCAACGAGCTCCAGAAATGGAATCTGGCATACGACGATCCGCTGAATCCTACTACCACCACCGACCCCTTCACCGGTGCGGTAACGAAACAGTCGGATTTCTCCCGAATTGTCGATAACCTCTTTCGCCATGTAGGCGTGGGTATCGAGCTGCGTATCAAACAATCGTTCTACGCCACCGTCGGCTATAGCTACCGGCAGATGGTGGAAATGACCGCTGCCGAGAGTTTCAATCTCTCCGGATTCTCCTTTGGTTTCGGATTGGATGTCAAGGGGTTCAAGGTGGCTTATGCCCGCAACAACTACCACTTGTCTCAAGCACCCAATTTTATTTCTGTCACCACCAGTCTCGATCGCTTCTTCCGATAGGTGGCGATTTGTAAGCCCTCGGCCAAAGGCACTGCTGTCTGCGTATGGCATCCCCAGCGCTCACGCCATACCTTATCAAGGCGGGCTCTAATAAATATTGAATATATAGTATTATTCCAATATATTATCACCTCCATAATTTCCCAATACCCCTAATAATTATGCCGCGTATTATCATATCCACCCAGTCTAACCCCTATTTGAACATCGCCGTTGAAAATTATCTGCTCTCTCAACCCTCCGATGGCGACATCACCATGTATCTCTGGCAGAACCGCCGTACTGTGGTCATCGGTCAGAATCAGAACCCCTATTCCGAGTGCAATGTAGAGCAGCTCGAAGCCGATGGGGGATTCCTTATGCGGCGTAAGACAGGTGGTGGTGCCGTGTTCCACGATTTGGGCAACCTCAATTTCTCGTTTGTCGTCCCCTACGAGATGTACGATCAAACCCGCCAGTTTTCGGTGTTGCAAAAAGCTGTGGCGCAATACGGATTGCAGACCGAAGTCAGCGGCCGCAACGATGTGCTCTGCCAGGGACGCAAGTTTTCTGGCAACGCATTTTCAAAAGGTCGACACCAGCGCCTTCACCATGGCACCATACTGATTCGTACCGATGTTGAGGTACTGCAGAAATACCTCAAGGTCAAGCCCGCCAAGCTGCAAAAGCATGGGGTTGCATCGGTACAGTCGCGTGTAGTCAATCTCTCCGAACTGGTACCCGAAATCACGGCGCAGAATATTGTTCCGCACCTTATTCAGGCTTTCGAGCAGGAGTATGGCGCCCCGCTTCAAACCATCGATTTCGATCAGATAATAAAAGAACCCGAAGTTCAGCAGCTCTATAGCGAATTTGCCAGCACCGAATGGAAATATGGCCGTTGGCAGACCTTCACAGCGCAACGTACGGCCCAGTTCGACTGGGGTGGGGTAGAGCTGTCGCTGGTCGTCGACCAGTCCCGTGGCATCATCACCGCTGCTGCCATAGCTTCCGATAGCCTTTATCCCAATGCCATCACTATGGCCGAGAAACTGCTTGCCGGGGCTTCTTCCCAGCAGGCACCGCAACTGCCGGCGACTGCCGATGAGATGGATCGGCAGATGCTTAACGACATTTTTTCACTTATTTATTAGTTAATGTATGGCGAAAAAGTTATTCGTAATCGCGCTCTTCCTTTTGGTAGCATTGGTACCTATGCGTGGTCAGGTGTATGCAAACTCCATTCGCGCCCATAATGACGCTTATGCAGCCCGCTTTCTACAAGCGTTGAATAAGCGTCTCCCGCTGCACGACGAAAAGTACCATTTCACCATCACGTCGGTGAAACCCTTCGATGCCAAACATTATTTTCAGCTCAACTTTGTATTTGATTCAGGAGCCTTTTTCGAACGCGAAAAACAGTTCTATCTGGATTTCTTCTTTTCCCGTCCCGAATGGTCCATCGACGACCTCCTTATGAGCTCCTACGACCTTCAGCTCTATGTCTCCAACGGGCGTCATTTGGCCAATCCCGGTGGTGCAGGAGCGCTGGCCATCGAAATCAAAAACAGTGATATCGTCAAGGAACACTCGCTGCAATCCATCCAGGCCTATGTCGGCCAACTATCGTCCCAACTGCCCAAATCTATGGGCAATGGCGAGCGCTATGCATCCATTGCCTTCCACCGCCAGCTGGGCCTGCTCAACAAGGTGTGGGAATACGATGCTGCCCAGTGGCCCCAAGTGCGCGATTATATCAAAGACAAGTACGAGCCCATCCGCACCCACCTGATCGAGGGCATGTTGTTGGACACTACCAATACCGTGGCCTGGGATGTGCAAAAAGCCAATGTGGTAGTGCGAAACGTCTATTTCGATCGACAGCATACCGATTCCATCGAAATACTTATTGCCCCTTGGATGTGGGAGAAAGTGTTGGATATGTGGGTGGAGGAACGGCCCTCCGACGAGATTGCCGAATATGCCGTCCAGCTGCAGCAGCAATGTCCCTATACCATCGATTCCAATACTGTTTTAGCTGGCTGCCAGTACGATAAGCAACACCATATACTGGTTCATCAATATGAGGTAAAGGAGCTGCTCATGCTCATGGTCGAAAACAACCCCGGTGCCAAAGAAGCCATCCGAGCCTCCGTGTCGCGCGTTATCCGGAATGAGGATTTTCGTCCGATAGCCGAATTGCTGGTATCTTCTGAGGTGTCGCTCGAATTCGTATACCAAACCCACACCTCCAAGCGTGGATTTTCGGTTCTTTTCACCCCCACCGAAATGTCGGAAATCCTAGCTGAGTAAACCAGGAAAATAGGTGAGAGCCGAAGACTGATAGCTGACAACTGAAACCGTTTTTTCTAATCCCTATAAAACACGCAGAGGACCAGAACGGCCCTCTGCGGCAATCAAAACCAATAAAAAAAGCCAATTATTATTGACATAATTAAGTACCCTGCTTGCATGTTTTCTTGCAACATTTTGAAAATATTTTTTTATTTATTGAATATTAAGTAGATATACTTGTGTAAAAAATCTATTTTTGTTACAGAATAATCATTTTTTGCTCTTTTTTATGCACTTTTATTACAAAGAATACGCATTTTTCGTCCTTTTTTCGCTCCTTTTTTCTTCGCTTTTTTCGCAAGAGGCTCAGCCTTCCCAATCGGTTGGGCAGCCCCACATAGCGCTGGTCCTTTCGGGAGGTGGCGCGTTGGGTTATGCCCACATCGGCGTGCTGCAAGCTTTCGACGAGGCTGGCATCCGCCCCTCATATATCGCCGGCACCAGCATGGGCGCCCTTGTAGGGGTGCTTTATGCCCAGGGCTATAGTGCCAACGAACTTTACGAATTTGTCCGCCAGCGCCGTTTGCACAATCTCCTTCGCAACGTCCATGCCTCGGCCCGCCACGCCAGTCGTGGCATCGGTTCCTATAAACATGTGCGCCAGTTGATTAACGATGTTGTTCCGCACGACAGCTTCGACAGTCTGGCTATCCCCTTCCTATGTGTTGCCACCGATATCGCCACCGGACGTGCAGTGGTTCGCTCCTCGGGCAACAACCTGTCGTCGTGGGTGCTGGCCTCAGCCTCCATACCCGTGGTATTCAAGCCGCAGCTCATAGGTGACAACTACTATTGCGATGGCGGCTTTGTCGACAACCTCCCCGCTTGCCATATTCCGCCAGAAGCCTACGACCTGTGTGTGGGGGTGGATGTTGTTCCTACCTTGCTGCCCGAAACCGACCGCTTTTTCTCCACCCAGTTTATGATCAACGATGTATACGGCACCATGATACTCAATGTCAGCTCCCAAGCCGGCCGAGCCTGCTGCCATTCCCTCATCCAGCCCCACCACGATGTGCGCTATGGCATCCTTGATTTCCGCCACTACGAAATCCTCCGCCAGCGTGGCTACGAAGCCGCCCGACACTGGATTGAAGAGCGCTATAACCCACTATCTGCTGTACGATAGTGTATCCATCCGATTATCAAAACATTACTACAAATTTCTTAATATTGATTTCTACCCAATCTCCCCGCATTATTTATAGTAATGGCAATAACGAGAGTAATCCGGGTATTGCCTGCGACAACGGTTCGGCATGCGCTATCCGCCTCATCTACTAAAAAATCAACTAGTATCTCGCTAACAGCTTAATACACAATAGGGCTTCGATTATGTCGAAGCCCAATTTCTTTCACCCGATTCGCCCTTTTCGGCTCACCTTCTGCTATCGTCAGATGGCTAATCGCCTGTATTTTTCAAATAATTCACTCCCGACTAGCAAAAAAAAGTGTTTATTTATAAATAAAGTCGTATATTTGCAAGATAGAATAATTTATAATTTTTAACATATATTATTAATATGCAGAGAGATACTCAAATTTTCGACCTCATCCAGAAGGAGAGAGAACGTCAGACCAAGGGCATTGAGCTCATTGCCTCTGAAAACTTTGTAAGTGATCAGGTGATGGAAGCCATGGGTTCCGTCATGACCAACAAATATGCCGAAGGCTACAGCGGAAAACGTTACTATGGCGGTTGCCAGATCGTCGACCAGAGCGAGACCATCGCTATCGAGCGCGCTAAGCAGCTCTATGGCGCTTGCTGGGCCAACGTTCAGCCCCACAGCGGTGCTCAGGCCAACATGGCCGTGTTCCTGGCTTGCCTCAACGCCGGCGACACCTTCATGGGCATGGACCTCAACCACGGCGGTCACCTCAGCCACGGCAGCCCCGTCAACTTCAGCGGCCTCAACTATAAGGTTGTTGGCTATCAGGTAAAGGAAGAGACCGGTACCGTTGACTACGACGACATGGAGAAGAAGGCTCTCGAGCATCATCCCAAGCTCATCATCGGTGGTGGTTCTGCTTACAGCCGCGACTGGGATTGGGCTCGCATGCGCGAAATCGCCGACAAGATTGGCGCCATCCTCATGGGCGACATCAGCCACCCCAGCGGTCTTATCGCTAAGGGCTACCTGAACAATGCCGTTAAATATTGCCATATCGTTACCACCACCACCCACAAGACCCTCCGCGGACCTCGTGGCGGTCTTATCATGATGGGTCAGGATTTCGACAATCCTTGGGGCAAGACCACTCCTAAGGGCGAAATCAAGAAGATGTCTGCTCTCCTCGACAGCGCTGTGTTCCCCGGCACCCAGGGCGGTCCCCTCGAGCACGTTATCGCTGCTAAGGCTGTTGCTTTCGGCGAGGCTCTCACCGACAGCTACGACCAGTACATCCAGCAGGTGATGAAGAACGCTAAGGTTATGTGCGACTGCTTCATGGAGAAAGGCTACAAGGTTATCTCCAACGGTACCGACAACCACCTTATGCTCGTTGACCTCCGCACCAAGTTCCCCGAGATGACCGGTAAGGAAGCTGAGAACGCTCTCGTTGCTGCCGACATCACCATCAACAAGAACATGGTTCCCTTCGATAGCCGCAGCGCTTTCAAGACCTCCGGTCTCCGCGTTGGTACCCCCGCTATCACCACCCGTGGTCTTAAAGAGAACGAGATGCCCGAGGTTGTCAACCTGATCGACACCGTGCTCTGCAACCCCACCGAGGACAACATCGCAAAGGTACGCGGCATCGTGAACGAGATGATGCAGAACCGTCCTCTCTTCGCTTGGTAGTCTTTTATCGCAACAAGCATACAAAAAAACAGGTGGCAGAAGCCACCTGTTTTTTTATGCTCAAGTTTTTCTAATGAGTCATTTTTTAGAAGCAACCACTAATATTTGTGCTTTAGTACCGGTGCGACAAATTCCACCAATGTGTCTGTATGTTGTTGAGTGTCGTATTTTTATAACGAATAATTCATTTTTTGTTATTATCGCTTTGCTAAACGTGAATTGCCGCTAATGAAACGTGAATTATCGTAAATGTAAATAATTCACATTTCCAATGTCTTTTCCTGAAATCGCTTGTCACTTTTTCCTTGGTTAAACTAAAAAACTTGTCATGTTCATAGTGGTACAACTGAACCGCTTGACAAGTCGAACTAAATTGCTTGACAAGACCGGGATGACAATGGATAATGCAGAGCCATCCTTGTTTTGGGGTAAAATTGAATGGGGCTCGATGCCCCATTCAATTTTGAGATGACGATGGCATAAGGCTGTCGCCACCTTGTTTTGGGGTGATGCAAAGTTACGACTTTTTTTTGAATCACAAACATTCTTTTTCTTTCTTCCACAAGTTGGGGCCCGGAGGCAGCCCCCGATAGACCGACATCGGGGTATTCATTCCGATGCTCATGTGGGGCCTGACGTGGTTGTACGCATGGATCATCTGAGCGATTCCGAACTCGGCCTGCTCCCTGTCTCGAAACACCTCCTGGTGGTAGATCC
>JAKSMO010000064.1 GCA_024400545.1 Bacteroidales bacterium
AGCATCGAGTAGTGCGAGTGAACGTGTAGGTGTGTGAATTGCGTCATAAGTTGTTAATAAGTCGTTGGAGTTGATATGTTTTACTCTTCGCGAGAAATCTTCATTCTCCTTCCGTTCAAAAACGTGATTGTATTGCCTTTCCTAAGACGGAAATAGCGGTAGGTGGACTTAATCGTGCTGCCGTCGGCCTCATAACTTATCGTGCGAAACATACGCACCTGCCTCAGTTTTCCGACCACATGCCGGCACCACCGATATTGTTCAACAAACAGCAACTCGTCATCGGCTGTATATTCCTCTTTCCTAAGTTTGTAGCCATGTTTGTCCAGACTTTGAAGCACGCGCCTTTCCACCACGCCGTTACTATCATAGTAATAGCGCACCTCCACGGCCAGACGGTCGTGCTGGTCGTAGATAGGGTGATACGACGACACCAGCCGACCGCCTTCTCTCACAATTCGATAGCCCAGTGTGTCGTCTTGCGCCATTGCTGTGGTCATGGCCAGCAACATCAATAGTCCCAAACAATATATCTTCATGAAAGGGTTATTATGCCGTTAGGTTACTGCAGTTTCTTATAGTGGAATCTATGCGGGGTGTCGTCGCCGAGACGTTTCTTGCGATTTTCCTCATATTCCGAGTAGTTACCCTCAAAGAAATAGACCTGAGAGTCGCCCTCAAAGGCGAGAATATGTGTGCAGATACGGTCCAAGAACCAACGGTCGTGGCTGATTACCACGGCGCAACCTGCAAAATTCTCCAAGCCTTCTTCCAACGCACGCACGGTGTTCACGTCGATGTCGTTTGTGGGCTCGTCGAGCAACAGCACGTTGGCCTCGCTCTTCAAGGTCAGTGCCAGGTGCAGTCGGTTGCGTTCTCCGCCGCTCAGCACGCCGGCCTTCTTGCTCTGGTCGGTGCCAGTGAAGTTAAAACGCGAGATATAGGCGCGAGCGTTGATCATACGTCCGCCCATCTGTATCAGTTCGTTGCCTTCACTCACCACGTCATATACACTCTTCTCAGGGTCAATGTCCACGTGCTGCTGGTCCACATAGCCGATCTTTACGGTCTCACCTACGGTAAAAGTACCCGTGTCGGGTTTCTCTAAGCCCATGATTAGGCGGAACAAAGTAGTCTTACCGCAGCCGTTAGGTCCTATCACACCCACGATGCCGGCTGGCGGCAGATTGAATGTGAGGTTCTCATACAACAGTTTGTCGCCGAAGGCTTTGCTCACGCCTTCCACTTCCAGCACCTTGTTGCCTAAGCGCGGACCATTGGGGATAAATATTTCCAGATTCTGCTCTTTCTCCTTTACGTCCTCGTTCATCAACTTGTCGTAGGCATTCAGACGAGCCTTGCCCTTGGCATGGCGGGCCTTGGGTGCCATGCGCACCCACTCCAACTCACGCTGCAGGGTTTTGCGACGCTTGCTCTCTTGTTTCTCTTCCATAGCCAGACGCTGGGTCTTCTGATCAAGCCAGCTACTGTAGTTGCCCTGCCAAGGAATGCCCTCGCCACGGTCCAGTTCCAAAATCCAACCAGCCACATTGTCGAGGAAGTAGCGGTCGTGAGTCACAGCGATGACAGTGCCTTTGTACTGACGCAGATGCAGTTCCAACCATTCAATGCTCTCGGCATCCAGATGGTTGGTGGGCTCGTCGAGCAGCAGGATATCAGGCTCTTGCAGCAACAGGCGGCACAAAGCCACACGGCGGCGTTCACCACCCGAAAGATTCTTCACCAGCTGGTCGTCGGCCGGACAGCGCAAGGCATCCATAGCACGTTCCAGACGGCTGTCAAGATTCCATGCGTCGTACTGGTCCAGCAGTTCGGTCAGCTCGCCCTGACGTTCGCACAATTTGTCGAAATCGGCATCGGGCTCGCCAAAAGCGTTGTTCACCTCCTCGTATTCCTTCAAGGCATCCACAATGGGCTGCACAGCTTCCTGCACAACCTCTTTCACGGTCTTGCTGTCGTCGAGCTTGGGTTCCTGCTCCAGATAGCCAACGCTATAGCCCGGAGAGAAAACCACCTCGCCCTGATAGTCTTTGTCAACACCGGCAATAATCTTCAGCAACGAAGACTTACCGGAACCATTGAGACCGATGATGCCGATTTTTGCACCATAATAAAACGAGAGGTAAATATCCTTCAAAATCTGACGGCTTGGGGGAATAAGTTTACCCACACCTACCATCGAAAATATAATTTTTTTATCGTCTGCCATAATTGTGAATTAGTGAAATAGTGATTAGTGAATTGTGAATTGACGAGTAAGGGATGGTGCGCCTAGTCTTCGAAACGCATATCCTTTACATTGAGTTGGATGTCGGTTCGGCCGTTCCAATAGTTCTCCTCCAAGGTATAGCACAAGGTGAACGAGTTGCCGGCCTTTACTTTGCGGTAATGTTCGCCCAAATGGAAACCGATAGCAGGATAAGCACGCGAACGCGCGGTGAGCGAGATGGCCGCAAACTTAAGGTGGCGCGAACCCACAACACGTGCATAGCCGGTATCTACAAGGTCGTGCGACACAAATACGGGCACATTGTTGTCGGGGCCAAAAGGACTGAACTGCTTAAGGATGCGCAAAAACTTGGGAGTAATCTGCGTGCCAAAATCTATCTCGGCATCCACCTCAATATCCTGAGCCAAATCGCCTTCTTGCAATTGCTCTTCAACGATTTTTTCGAACCGAGCCTTAAAAGCCTCGAAGTTTTCGGGCAACACGCTTACACCTGCCGCATACTTGTGGCCACCAAAATGTATGACCAAATCGCGACACTGTTCCAACGCCGAATAGATATCGAACTCCTTGATACTGCGTGCCGATCCGGTGATAGAGCCATCCACCACGGAACGGGTGAAGATAATGGTGGGGCGATAATAAGCCTCCACCAAACGCGACGCAACAATGCCCACCACGCCTTTGTGCCAGTTCTCGTCGAAGAGGATGATGCTCTTCTTGGCCTTGAGCTCGGGATTGTTGGCAATGCGCATCTTGGCCTCTTCGGTAGCGGCACTGTCAAGATCTTTGCGCTCATTGTTGTAACGGTTGATTTCCTCGGCCAGCATTGACGCCTGGACGGGATTATCGCTCAACAGCAGTCGCACCGAATCGAAAGCGCTGCCTCCGCTAATGCGTCCCGCCGCATTGATGCGCGGTCCCACCAAGAATACCAAATCGGCAATGCCCAGCTCTTTGCGGAAATACGACTTATCCTCGGGGTGTTCTTGGCGATCCTCCTCGGTGCGAGCATCAATATGTCCATAGGTAAGGATGGCCTCGATACCCGGGCGGGGATGGGTGTTGATCACCTTCAAGCCATAGCTTGCCAACACACGGTTTTCGCCCATGATGGGCACGATGTCGGAAGCGATGCTCACGGCCACGAGGTCGAGGTATTTCAGCAGGCGCAGTTTTAATGTTTCGCGTTTTTCGCGGCGCATTTCGTCCAACTGCTCGGGATTGTCGCACAGGCGCACTCCCATACGCTGCTCCTGATGAGCCTCCACAATCTTAAATCCGATACCGCAGCCCGACAACTCCTTGTAAGGATAGGGGCAGTCGATACGCTTAGGGTCGAGCACCGCCACAGCATTGGGTATTCTGCCGCCATCGGAAAGATGGTGGTCGCCGATGATAAAGTCGATACCCAGCGAGTTGGCATAATCCACCTGTTCCATGGCATTGATGCCGCAGTCGAGGGCAATGACCAACTTCACACCGGTCTCCTTGGCATAGTCGATGCCCTTGAACGAGATACCGCTGCCTTCGTTGTCGCGATCGGGGATGTAAAAATCAATATTACGATGGAACGACTGCAGATAAGAATACACCAATGCTACAGCAGAAGTGCCATCCACATCGTAGTCGCCATACACCAAAATGCGCTCACGGCGCCGCACCGCGTCATTGATACGAGCAATGGCACGGTCCATGTCCTTCATACGGAAAGGATCATGAAGCTGATCCAGACTGGGGCGGAAAAAACATCTAGCCTCTTCAAAAGTGGTTACACCGCGTTCTACCAAGAGCGTTGCAATAATTTTGTCAACACTCAATGCTTCCGCCAATTTCTCAACTGTCTCTACATCATAATCTTCCCTTAATATCCAACGTTTTTCTTTCATTTTTTCTGAGTGTAAAGATACGACTTTTTTTTGAATTGACAAGAATATATATAAAAATAATTTATAAAATTCTTTAAACCCGCTGTTTTTCAACCACATTCGTCGTCCCGCCCCAACAACCCTCTTTTCACACCGCCTGGACCGCTGCTGCGAGCGGAGCTTCAACGGAGCTTCAACGGAGCTTCAACGGAGCTTCGACGGAACTGAGTCAAGATTTTTTGAGCTATTTTTTCGAGTGCAAGCCGCACAATATTAAAGACATTTTTTCGTTATTTCCGTTTACATGAAGACTTTCAAAATATTTAGCTTTAACCATGCCGAGCAGCAACTGCTGTGGGACACTGTTTGCCAACAACTTATCAAAGCAGAGGACCAAATTGGAGAATGCCTGATTATAGCCAACAACACTTTTGACGGGATGTTGGTTGACTCGCTCGTTGTGTGCTCCAAAGGTATATTTTTGCTGAGTTTGATGGGACTTCATGGCACAATTGTTGTTTCGGAAAAAGAACCCTGGAAGGCTGGCAGCCGACAGGTGACAACGGGCGGACTGGCACGCACTCCGTTTCATCAAATAATGCAACAGTGCGGAGCTGTATCGCAATACATTTCAAAATACACGCAAACCAATGTCGGCCAGCATATTAAAGCCTGTGTTATCCTAAACAACGACACAACGCTCTCCAACCAGATTTCGGCACAAAACCAACAGTGGTTTTCGGTTGTTAGGATTGATGATTTTGTTGATTACCTCAAGGCTTCTCCCGTACTGGACACAGACACCGTCGAGCAGGTACGAAACAAGTTGGAGCAATTGATGGGCAGCATGGCTGCGTCGGTGGAGGTGTGGCAGATGGCCAATGAGCGACTGAATGAAAACACAGCCACCTTTTACGAGCAGCTGGAGACATTATGCCGCATGCAAGGTGCTGCACGAGAGCTATATCCTGCACTGAAAGAAATCTTCAGAAGAGTGGTGGAGCTGGGCATCAGCCAAAGCAGGATTTCGTTCCGTGGCACTTTTGCCAAGCTCGACTACATCATCAAGGAAAACCAAATCCCCTGGAAGACAGCACAGCAGATCCACACCACACGCAAAGTGCTGGAACAGACGGGGAGCAAGAGCGAAACGGAGCTGAACGAGTCGTTTCGTCACGATGCAAAATCGGTTGCGCTGCTGTTATCATCGTTGCCCGGCCAAGCGCCCGTTCCCAACTCGCTGCTGATGCTACTGCCCGAGGACGACAGGGTTACAAAATGGGGCTCGGTGGATCTGCATTTGATTCGCTGCGTGGTGGACGAGTGGGACGAGGACTATATTTTTGCTACAGAAGACCAACAGGTTTCGCGACTTAAGATCTGCTACAACCAGCACAATAAGTATCTGACCCGTGATGGACAGGGCGACTGGTCTTATTTGCGCACACTGCTAAGTCCAGGATGTATTCTGAACCTCGTCCGTGTGCGCATGGACAACGGGGTATGCATGCCCGAACTTATCATTTACGAACCCGACTATCTTATTAATATCACCACAGTTGCAAGCTGTTTTGAAACCTACGACGAGTCGCCCTGGGTGAACCTTATCAACAAGCTGAAACCCCAAGCCAACAGCGCCCCTATCCTGTTGGGTAATCTGGCTGGGCAATACTTGGACGACACCATTCACAACCGCAAAATTGGAACCGCCGACAGCTATGTGGATTTTTTGCGCAAGAACGCATTAGAGATCGCCACCTGCCCGGATTTGGGTTGCACCGAGCGAGAAGAGAAATTCAAAAACGACGCATCGCAGCAGCTTACCAACATCCACAACCTCATCGGCCTAGACCTGCCCAAGACATTCAAAGACTACCGTCCCGAAAAGGTTGTGCTTGAGCCTTCTTTCTTCAGTAAGGTGCTGGGCTTGCAAGGGCGCATGGACTTCTTTTTCAAAGATTCCTCGGGCAAGAGCATTATCATTGAGCAGAAATCGGGCAAATGTGGCGATTTCCGCATCGCCTTCAACCAGACGCCTGTTGCCAAAGAAACACACTGGGTGCAGCTAATTCTTTATCGGGCATTACTCACCTATGAGTTCCAACATTTCGACAGCCAACAGCAAGTGCTCCTGCTCTATTCCAAATATAGCCAAGGGCTGATTGCCCCAGGTTTATCGCCCTCGCTGTTGCTGCGTGCCTTCGAGTTACGCAACAAATTGGCATGGACAGAGATAACCTATGCCGAAGAAGGATTCGGCATTCTGAACCGACTAACCCCGGAAACCCTCAACCGCAAAGGCGCTCAAGGTGCCCTTTGGACCGGCTGGACTCGTCCGGCACTGGACAATATCCTAAGTCCTATCCACAATGCCTCGCCCGTGGAGAGAGCTTATTTTTTACGTTTCTTACAATTTGTGCAAAAGGAGAATGTGCTGGCAAAGATTGGCAACAGAATCAACGAAGATAGCGGATTTGCCGGAAAGTGGCTCGACAGCAGGGATGCCAAAATTGCCGCCGGCAATCTTTACGACAGATTGACTCTCACCTCATTCCACACCCAAGACGGTGCGGTAGATCAGCTGCGTTTAGATTTTCCTGAGAGACAGAACGCCGACACTTCCAATTTCCGAAAAGGCGATATTATTATATTATATCCTTATATTGAAGGTCACGAGCCCGATGCTTGCGCACAGATGGTCACGCGCGGATCGCTGAGCAAGATTGACGCCAACGGTGTGGAGGTAACACTCACTTTTCCACAAACCAACCCCAAGGTTTTCAACCGACCCGAAGGTTACTTTTGGGCCATCGAACACGACATGTTTGAGTCGTCGAACAACCGTTTGTTCGGTGCGCTGCACAGTATGCTAACTGCCCCACAAAGTCAGCGAGACCTATTTCTATGCCAGCGCAAGCCCAGCGTTGACCACAGCTTCGCCATCAAAGGCAATTACGGCAATTTCAACGAATTAGTTTCTCGGGCCAAACAAGCGAGGGAGCTATTCCTCATCATTGGTCCTCCGGGCACCGGCAAGACCTCCTTCGGCATGCTCAACCTGCTGAAAGAAGAATTGTTGGAACCAAACACCAACATACTACTTCTCAGCTACACCAACAGAGCTGTGGATGAAATATGCAGCAAACTTGCAGAAGAAGGCATTGATTTTGTACGCATTGGTTCACCACTCAGTTGCGACAAACGTTATCACGACAACTTGCTGGACACTCGTGTCAGCCAGCTGAATACCGAGCAGGAAGTACGTGAATTAGTGGCCCGCACACGGGTTTTCTGCGCCACCACTACCACGATGAACTCTCATACGAGCCTGTTTAGCATCAAGCATTTCAATCTGGCCATTGTTGACGAATCGTCACAAATTCTAGAGCCCCATCTGGTAGGGTTATGGTCGGCATGTTATGGGGCACAACCTGCCATCAGTCGTTGGGTATTGATTGGCGACCACAAACAATTGCCTGCCGTTGTTTTACAATCGGCCGAGGAATCGCTGGTCACGAGTCCCGAGCTGCACGCCATTCACCTCACCAACTGCCGTCTCTCTCTTTTCGAACGGTTACTGGCAAGTTTTAAAACAAACGATGGCTACGACCCACAATATGTATATATGCTTCGCCATCAAGGACGCATGCACCAGGCCATTGCCGAATTTGCCAGCCAAGAATTCTACGGCAACCAACTTCAAGTAGTGCCCCTCCCCCACCAAACTTTGCCCTGCCAGCCTTCCAACCAAAACGGTATCGCACAATTGCTTACCTCGCGAAGGATTGCCTTTGTTGCATCCGACCAGCCTCAAGAAATCAGCCAAGCCAAGAGTAATCCCATCGAGGCCGAAATGATTGCCCAAACCGTTGTGGAGATATACAAGCTCAACTCCGAAACATTTAACCCCGACCAAACTGTTGGTGTAATTGTGCCCTATCGAAATCAGATTGCCACCATACGCAATGCCATCAGCCAGCATGGCATAGAACAGCTATACGACATTTCCATCGACACCGTTGAGCGATTTCAAGGCAGTCAGCGCGACTACATCATTTACGGATTCACTGTCACCGAGCCTTACCAGCTATCATTTCTTGCCAACAATTCGTTTTGCGAAGATGGCAAAATCATCGATCGCAAGCTTAATGTAGCCCTCACTAGAGCCAAACTGCACCTGCTACTTATCGGTAACGACAAGATACTGTATGCCAACAGCGTATTCCGCAACCTTATCGACTTTCTCCGACAAAAAGATTCGTTTTTCGCTATCGGGAAAGACGACTACTGCCAAGGCAAATTCAGCATCTAATGCTTACTACCAAAAATCTTCAGCACATCCATCCAAGTGGCTTTGCGGCCATAGCGGAGAATGGCACTGCGGTAGATTTTGGCCGCCACCCACACGCATAGGGGGAACACCACCAACAACAGTGCGACAGAAAGTGCCACCTGCCAGATAGCCACGCCAAAGGGAATACGGAACATCATGGCCACCGGCGAGGTGAAGGGAATAATGGACAACCACGTGGCAAGACTGCCCGATGGTTCGTTAACCATTGCAGGCATCAGCAAAATGGTGAGCAGCAGAGGTATTGTGAGGGGCAACGTGAACTGCTGGGAATCCGTTTCATTATCCACCAACGAACCCGCTGCAGCAAACAGTGTGGCATAGAGCAGATAGCCGAACAAAAAATAGAAAAGGAACAGTCCTAAGATAAGGGCAAAGTTAATACTTGCCAAACCTTCCAATAAATCTTGGATTTTGTGGTCAACACCTTCGCCTGCTTCATATCGAGCCACCTGGTATTGTGCTGCCTGATACTGACTGGTGGCTTCCACTCCCTTGGTGGCTATCTGGGTCACATTGCGACCCTGCGCCTGTTCAAACAAATCTGCATTGGCAATGCGCAATCCGCCAAAAGCCACACCCGAAAGTGCCACCCACAACGCAAATTGGGTAAGACCCACCAGGGCAATACCCACCACCTTACCCATCATCAGCTGAAATGGCTTTACCGAACACACGATAACCTCTACAATACGCGATGTTTTCTCTTCCATCACACCTCGCATAACCTGCGAGCCAAACATAAACACGGCCATAAATATCAGCAACGCCAGCATAAAGCCAACGACAAGTTTTATCTGCAAAAAACCTTCACGGCCTGTTTGAATATCCTGCGTGCGCAAACGAATGCTCGTTGAAGTGAGCATCGCATAATCATCCTCTGTAATGCCATGCACATCGAGCAGTATCCGATTGCGCAATATTTGCTGCAGCTGATTATCCACATCGCTCTGCACTGATACCGAAGGCGCATCCGATTGATAATACAGAAATGCGTCTTGCGGGATAGAGGTTTCACGAGCGGGGATAAAGACAATTGCATCAAGGCTGTCATGTTCAGAAAGTTGGCGCTTGGCATAATCCAGACTGGCAGCCGGGAAATAGCTGATGTTACGCCCCGAGCGAAATTCGCCCTGGAAAAGACCGCTATCGTCAACAACCAACACATTGGCATGTTCCAAAGGCCGCGAGGCCAGAATGATAGGGATGGCATACACCCCGGCCAGCAATATAGGCACCACAAGCGTCAGTATCCAAAACGAGGTTTTCTTTACACGGGTAAGATATTCGCGCTGTATTACTAAAAGTATCTTATTCATTATCCGGACGTGTTACTGTATTGATAAAAATTCTGTCGAGATCCTGCTCCGGATGGGCAGCCTTGATGTTGGCAAGCGAACCGGCAAGCACCACTTGCGAATGATTAATCAAGGCGATATCGTCACAAAGCAACTCGGCCGAAGGCATATTGTGGGTTGAGAATATCACCGTGGCCCCTTTGTCGCGGAGGCGGAGAATCTCACGCTTGAGCAAATCGGCATTCACGGGGTCAAACCCGCTAAAAGGCTCATCAAAAATCAACAACTGGGGCTCATGCAATACAGTTACTACAAACTGAACTTTTTGCTGCATGCCTTTCGAAAGCTCTTCCACCCTACGATTCCACCACGAACCGATTTCCAGGCGATCGAACCATTCGTGGAGACGCTGCTCGGCAGTAGATTTGTCCAATCCCTTAAGCCGAGCCAGATATACGGCTTGTTCGCCCACCTTCATTTTCTTATACAGGCCCCGCTCCTCGGGCAAATAGCCTACCTGCAGAACATCAGCATCGGTCATCGTATGCCCATTGAATAGCACTTGGCCTTCATCCGGACGAATGATTTGGTTGATGATGCGAATGAGGGTTGTCTTGCCAGCCCCGTTTGGCCCTAGCAAACCAAAAACGCTCCCTTTTCTCACATGCAGACTAACGTGATCCAACGCACGGTAGTCGCCAAAAGTCTTGGATATGTCATTAATCTGTAGCATACTGTCACTTTTTGAATCTAATCAGCACAATCTCGGCCAGCAACGACAGCAGGGCCAATACTAGGCACCAACGCCAAAGCGGCGTACCCTGATTATGCCGACGGATATACTCCGTCATGTTTTTTGCCGCCGACGGCACCACCTGACAATGGTCGAGCCCCTGACTGCGCATTGCGCGCTGCAATTCATCACGGCTCAAGAAATCCAAGTCTGATTCTTGCCGACTATAATTAAACGTGATACCTTGGCCCGATGGCGAAAACACATAATTGCCTGCCTCGGTCACTTCGCCATGCAATAGCAAATAACGGCCATTGCCATTGCGCCGAATATCAGGTATGATATCAAAAGTCCCGTCCTGATTTCGAAGATGCTCCACCTCATCACCGCCATAGCTGCCCGCAATGGGGATAGGGCTGACGGACGAAATGGAACTATACGGAGGCAGCACCGAATTGCTAAACAAAGCCATATTGTATATTGACGGCACAAACAATGCCTGATTTACAAAATCGGTATATTCGCTGCGCAAAGGCGATGCTACCACATACAGCCTACCTTCTCCTACCGGTAGCGACACAAGATATTGTGTTCCATCCAAAAGGGTGATAATGGGTTGGGATACCGTTGCGGAAGTCATTTCCACCCGGTAATGACCATTCACCACAGGCATTTCCATCTCCTCATTCTTTCGCTGGAATACTCCGCGATAAAGCGAATGATCGAATTGCACATTTGCAGCCCGCGACGACTGCTTAACCCAGCCGCCCAGCTGTGGTGCCTGCACACTGGCAAGGAACTGATTATACGACACCACTTCGGCATCGGCTGCTGGCACCAACAATGCCGTTCCGCCCTGAGAGAGAAACTCTTGCAACATTTGCGACAAACCCGACGACAATGCATGCAACTCGTCTAGCACAATAAAACGGTAATCCGAGATATGAGAGTAATCCACCTGCGAAAAAGCCGTCTGGTGGTAGCCCACCAACGAGTCGGCAGCAAACAAACGGCGCAGAAACACATTCTCGCCACCTCCGCTTACAACCAGCATAGGCATTTGCTGATCCACCGACAGCGTGAAATAAAGTCGATCGTCAAAAGTGATAGGATAATCTGTTGTTTCAACATATCCCTGAATAGACCCAGCCTTCTGTATCGTGAAAGTCATGTCGGCCTGAGCGGAACCATGCGCTGGCACGTCAACCGAAGTTAGCGCACATTGTTTATCATCAACAAATAGTCGCAAAGGCAGCCTCTCTACCGATTTAGCACCACGATTGGTCACCGAAACATGCACTTTTACCGCAGCCCCAACAAAATAGGACGGTGCATCAAACGACACGCTATCCACATACAGATTATCTTCCTGCGTACCCCCTAAGGGAATAAAGGTGGCCTGTATGGCCGTGTCGGCAACAAGGTTGTGCAAATCGGCCGTGGAACGTTGGAAATCACTCACCACATAGGCGTGACGATTGGCGGCATTTGCATTGTGCAAAAACTGATATTGCCGCTCCATGATTGCCGAAAGGGAAGTGGTGGCCGAGGTGACCTGTAGCTGATCCACCGCATTGAGGAAGTCTTCACGACTCAACCAATGGAACTGACTTCCATCGGCATTGCAGGTCAGCAGCTGAAACTGATCGTCAGGGCGGTAGGCTTCCACAATCTCACGAGCCTTCGACTTGGCGCTCTCCATCAAGCTACCATCCATTCCGCCGCACTCCATGCTAAAAGAGTTGTCGATATACACACTCACCACTGTGCCGCCGGCCTTCATGTCGGCCGATTTGTTGGGAATAACCGGCTGGCAAAAAGCCAAAACAATAAAGACTATGGCAAGTATTCTCGCTGCCAAGATAAGTCGGCGACGGAGATTATTCTGCTTGCGATTTTCACTCTGCAGCTCTTCCAGCATATCCACATTGCTGAAATACACCTTGCGGTAACGGCGCAGCTGCAGCAAATGAATGGCAATGGGAATACCCACAGCAATCAAACCAATCAAGAATAAAGGAACTGTGAGCATACACTATTTTTGTTTGGATTTAAAAAAATTACAAATATCGGTAATCCCGCATTCCGAGCAATGGGGCTTGCGAGCCTGACAAACATAGCGGCCATGCAGAATAAGCCAATGGTGCGCTATGGGAATCTTCTCTTCAGGGATATTCTTCACCAAAACGAGTTCTGTTTGCAACGGCGTTTTGCTGTTCTTGGTCAAGCCTATCCGGTTGGCAACCCTAAACACATGTGTGTCCACCGCCAGTGCCGGCAGATTAAACACCACCGAAGCGATGACATTGGCCGTTTTGCGGCCCACACCCGGCAGGGTTTGCAACTCATCGATATCGCTTGGCACTTCGCCATCAAAATCAGCCACCAGCTTTTGCGCCATGCCCACCAAATGTTTACTTTTATTGTTGGGGTACGAAATCGAGGAGATATATTCAAATATCTGCTCCGCAGTGGCCTGGGCCATAGCCTGCGCCGTGGGATAAGCGGCAAAGAGAGCCGGAGTGACCATATTTACCCTTTTATCCGTACATTGTGCCGACAAGATTACAGCCACCAACAATTGAAACGGATTTTCAAAATGCAGTTCCGTTTCGGCATTGGGCCGCGCCTTTTCAAAATAGGCTATCAGTTTCTCGTATCGCTCTTTCTGTGTCATCTGCTATTAGATTTTAAACTGAGCCACAATAGGATAATGGTCGGAGATATTGGTCTTGACACGATGATACGATAGTGCTTCCAGCTCTGGGCTATGCAGAATATAATCTATTCGATAAGCCGGATACGGGCCATGGTATGTGGTGCCGAAACCTCTGCCCTGCTCCACGTAGGGGTCTTTCAGCACTTTGGTGGCTCGCTGATAAAGATATGACGCTGGCGTATCGTTGTAATCGCCAGCAATAATCACCGGGTGATCCGAATTTTCAATCATAGGCTTCAAATCCATGTCCCACTCATCTTGGTGCTTACGACTGGTTTCCTTAAATTTACCTATAATCTCGTGGGCGGCCTTCCTGTCGCCTTTGGCATGAGACAGATTTGACAGGCTTTCCAAATCATTGTCATCCAATTGATACGAATCCAAATGGACGCAACATATCCTTACCATTCTGTTGTTTTTCGACACATCCACATAGCACTTCGACACTTGGTCGATGGTGTTTACATTGTAGAACTTCAAGCGGGAATGAATTATTGTAGGCGAATTGGCCCTGGCGCCATGCACGCCAAAATGATGCACATATCCACGTTCTTCAAAGGCCTCAACATTGCTTCTGCTCAAGAAACACTCTTGCATACACACCACATCGGGCTGCTCCCGATCCAAAATCTCCATAAACATGCACACGCCCGAATCTCGGGTCATCAAAGTGTCGCTATCCAAACCTTCAAATCCATGACAATTAAAAGAGAGGATCTTGATATTTTCCTCGGCAGGCTCAACGTCCAACGTTCCCCCCACCTGAAAGAAAAGGGGCAAAAACGAATAGCGCAACAAAATAGCAGCCACCGATATCAGAAACTGCCACCTGCTCATGCAAAGCCATATAATAATAAACACCACATTACACAACAGCAGGGGGAAAAATGCATAGCTGAGGATTGAAATCCACACAAAGCGATGTGGCGACACAACTCCTGCCCAAGATGAAAGCAGCAGCAGCCCTGCAAAAACAAGATTGACAATCAATATGATAAAACGAAAAAACTTCTTCATGTCGATATTCTTATAGTGATGCAAAGATACAAAAAAAATTTCAAATATCATAAATAAAGATGTATTCTATAAAAACCATCGCCTCACCTCCAGTGAAGCTCCAGTGTAACTCCACATCAAAGCCCTTATCCATCCTACATGTTGCCTTTTATAATCCCTTTACTAATACTGGAGGTAGCCTTTCTCTTTCCGCTTTGGAGAGAACATGAGGCGAAGCCATTGCGGTGGTGCGACAACAGCTGTGCTGCCTCGGGCCTGGAATTCGGGTTTATGCGCCGAAGTCGATTATGTCCAAAAAAAATTGTATCTTTGCATCATGAAAAAGTATGGTCTTATTGGCAAAACATTAAAGCACTCTTGGTCGCCGCAATGGTTCAACAAGATGTTTGCTGACAACAAGATAGAGGCAGAATACCAACTTTACGAACTGCCCGAATTGGGCGACCTGCACCGTTGGGCAAATCACTTGGAGCTGGATGGTTTCAGCGTAACGATCCCCTACAAGGAGTCTATTATCCCGCAGTTGGACGAGATCGACTCGCACGCCCAAGCTATCGGTGCAGTCAATTGCGTGGAGGTGAACAATGGGAAACTGATTGGCCACAATACCGACGCCCCCGCTTTTGCCGAAACGCTGAAACCCTTACTCAAACCCTGGCACACCAACGGATTGATCCTGGGCACTGGGGGCGCATCCAAGGCAGTGGCCAACGCCCTCAAGGAATTGGGGATTGACTATAAATTTGTATCTCGCAAGGGGCCGACCCTGCCCAACACCATTTCTTACAACGATGCCTTCGCCCTGGCCAAAGAATGGTATCTGATAGTGAACACCACGCCGCTAGGCATGTTTCCCAACAATGCCCTTACGCCTTGGACCGATGTGCACATGCTGGGCGCGAAACACCTTTGCTACGACTTGATTTACAATCCCGAAGAGACACGTTTTATGCTCGACAGCGAGCTCTGTGGCGCCAATGTGCAAGGTGGGTTGCCCATGCTGCATCGCCAGGC
>JAKSMO010000065.1 GCA_024400545.1 Bacteroidales bacterium
CTTCACGACAACCAGGGTGAGATGAAGCACTTCTTGGACGCTTTTGATGATGCAGATGCATCTAAGCGTGACGAAATAATTGCTTCGATGAAGGAATCATATCCAGAAACAGCTGAAAACACATGGGCAGAATTCGTTCATCATGACTATCTCCTCAATTATTGCAATATGAAGCGTGTTCAATACCGTGATGAATATGGTTGGGAGTGTGTGCAGAACTATTATAAGCAACCATACTCTGTTAAGAATATGCATCTTAAGCATTTCCTTGAAGAACACATCTCTGAATTGAACGAGATATCTTCAGGGTGGTCTTTATGGGAAAATCTTGCTCATTGGATGTCCGTAATTGGTGTGTATAACTATGGCAAGTATTCCTTTTCTATTCAATACAGAAGAGACAAGGATGATATGTTTATGATTCGATTCAACAACGAATGTGAAGGCGAAGAAGCTGAGTCTCTATCTCAGGCAGCCATCAATTTTGGGTTTGTGGAAAATGAAGGGGAGTACTCTAAGTATGAGCACTCAAATTATGAGTCTGTATTGAATGTTTTGAAACGATTTATAGAGAAATACCCTGAGTAGTTTTGACACTAATGGCACAGTATGCAATCGCAGTGAAAGATAAGGTATTTGCGATAGCGCCCCTCAAATTAATAAAATCGAAAAATAGATATCCGATTTCCATGAAGAGTGGAATTTGCTGGATATGCAAAAAATACACACGGTAATAATTGAGGCGCAAAGTGGGGACTTTGCTTGAATGCCTTGCGGCATATCAACGGCGGGGCGTTGATTTCTCCGCTTCGCTATCGGCAATGCTCCACTGGAGCATTGCTTTCTCATATACAAAAGAAAATGTTGATAAATATGGTGGAGATTGCATTGCTATGCCGATTTTTTTTCGTAACTTTGCACAATAATAATAATGAGCTCTCTTTGCGTAAGAGATTGCTGAAATGTCGGTATAACTATTTGTGAGTTAATACTTTTGAGTGTTATACTAGATGCATTTTGGCATCAAAACGCAAGGTTAGAGTTCGGTAATTTTAAGAAATTATTATGAAACACTTTTGCATATCACTACTAGTCCTCATCAGTCTGTTCTCCACAGCCTGGGCACAGCATACCACCAATCCTGAAGCAGCCGATATGGCCGATCAGTTTGTGGCCAACTATGATAGTCTGCTCAATACGTATGTGATGAACAAGTATGCTGCCATTTCGCGTAGGCACAGAGCTAACATCAACACCGACTATGCTTTCGATCAGGTGGCAGACACCGTTATTGCTCGCCGCTTACGTTCGTTGCATACTGTTATTCCCATGACCTACAATAATGTTGTTCGTTCATATATCCGTATGTATCTCAATCGAATGAAGAACCGTATGGATGTTATGCTTACTTTGGCAGAGTATTATCAGCCTATTTTTGAGGAGTCGTTGGCCAAATACAATGTTCCTGAGGAGTTGAAATATCTCACCATTGTTGAGTCGGCTATGAATCCTCAGGCCACTTCGCGAGTAGGTGCTGCCGGATTGTGGCAGTTTATGTACACCACTGGAAAAAACTACGGATTGGAAGTAAACTCCATTATTGATGAACGTCGCGATGTGTATAAATCTAGCGATGCCGCCGCCCACTATCTGCATGATTTACATCGTGTTTTTGGTGATTGGCAGTTGGCTATTGCAGCCTACAACTGCGGTCCTGGCAATATCAATAAGGCTATCTCCCGTTCGGGTGGCAAGCGTAATTTCTGGCAGATCTATCCCTATCTGCCCAAAGAAACTCGCGGCTATATTCCAGCTTTTATAGCTGCCACGTATATTATGAATTTCTATCCTGAGCATGGTCTGCACCCCACTCGCGTGAGCATACCTCTGCGCACCGACACCATTATGGTTGAGCGCAACATGCTATTCTGCTTTGTGAACAAATACATTGGTGTGGAAATGGATGAGTTGCGCACGCTCAATCCTCAGTACCGTGCCGATATGATTCCCGGCGAAGGTGGCTCTTATCCGCTGTGCCTGCCTACCGATAAGATGAACGACCTTATCTCGTGGGCCGACACTATTTTCTTCCATTCCGAAGATTCTTTGATGCGACAGAATATGGCTCCGTCCTCCAACGACGAATCTGCTGATGCCCCAACGACTTCATCCACACCTAAAGCCAGCGGCAAAGCCCGCAATAATCAGTCCAGCGGTGGTAGCGCATACCACAAAGTTCGCCGTGGCGAGAATCTTACCAGTATTGCGGCAAAACATGGCACTACCGTGGCTAAGCTGAAGAAAATCAACGGACTGAAATCGGATAAAATCCGAGAGGGTCAGCGCATTAAATTACGTTAGTTTTCTTAATGGAACACATCAGTAATAAGTAAGCACAATGAAGGGTATATTGACAACAGTTTGGGCATTTATCAAAAAGCACATTTGGATTATTGTGATTGTGGTTTTAGCCCTATATTATTTCGTTTTTGCCGAAAACAGCTGGCTGGTCATCAATCGGCTTAAGCGCGAACTCAACGACCTGAACCGTGAAGCTGCTATGTTGGAGAATGATATTAAACAAGATAGCATCGAAGCTACCTCTTTGTTTAGTAGCAAAGAGGCTTTGGAGATTTATGGTCGCGAGCATTATTACATGAAGCGTCCCAACGAAGATATCTTTATCGTCAACGACAATAAGAAGAAATGAAGTACGCCAGAATTATACTGCCTTTGTTGGCATTGGCTTTGTTCGCCTCGTGCGATGCTATCAACCGCATTTTGAATACCGATTTGGCCGAAGAGGATTATACTGTGGGCGAGTTGTATGTGGATGAGTACGTTAAGGAAGTGCCCTATGTTCCAACTCCCTCTGACGAGGCCAAGGAAGCCGGCAGGGTAAATGCGCTTGGTATTGAGCGCAGTGCCGGTGACAACGAGGAACTATACGATGCTATCCAGTCGTGGATTGGCACTCCCTACCTTTATGGCGGCGAAACTAAGAATGGTGTTGACTGCTCTGGTTTTGTGGGTCAGATTTATCAGCAGGTGTATCACAAGCGTCTGCATCGAGTGGCCAATGATATGCAGATTGACTGCACGTTGATTTCCCGCAGTGAATTGCGCGAAGGCGACTTGGTGTTTTTCACCAACAGCAAGGGCCGTGTCTCGCATGTGGGTATATTCTTAAAAGACGATATCTTTGCCCATTCTTCCACTTCGCGAGGTGTCATCATTAGCCGACTGGGCGATACCTATTGGTCGCAGCATTTCTATAAAGGCGGACGCGTAAAATAGCGGTTTCTTATTTTGTGTTGGTATAGCCCATTTCTATGAGTAAGGATACAATGCGTTCTTTAAAATCGCCTTGAATAATCACTTGTCCGTCTTTCACACTGCCGCCCACACCACATTTGGTTTTGAGGATTTTCCCCAATGCGTTCAAGTCATCGTCAGTTCCCACAAATTTGTCCACCACAGTCACCGTCTTACCGCCGCGACCACTACGTTCCATCTTCACCCTCAGTTTCTGCTGGGTAGGGGGTAGGGTATCAAATACTTCCTCTTCGCCTTCGTATTGAAATTCGAAGTCGGGATTGGTGGAATAAACCACACCTATTTTATTCTTATTCTTGGCCATGTTATTTCTTTTTAGGTATTATCTGGTCATGAACCATTTGTATTTGGTCGTGAACTAATTGCAGCGCATCAGAGGGGTTGAGAGGTATGAGGGGGCTCTTCATGTCGCGTTTCAGAATGTGCAGGCTTTGCTGTTGGTTAACAAAGTGAAGCTCGTTACCCACATTCTCACCCTCGCCGTCGATATTTACCCATTTGTCGGTGTTGCCGGCCACCCAAATATCGTGAGCTTTGAACATTTCCACGTGCTGACTCAGCTCAAAATGGTTGGCATACAAGAGCGGACCAGTGATGGCAATATGCTCAATCGGTATTTTGTCAACAATGCTTATGTCAATCAGTCCGTCGTCAAGTTTGGCCTGGGGTGCCACGGTGGCGTTGTAGCCAAATTGGTTGCTGTTGGCAAAGGTGGTAAACCATGATTTGCGTCGCATCTCCTTGCCGTCAATCACCAGTGTGTAGTCTTTCTCTTCGTAGGTGGGATATTCGCGCAGAATGAGGTTAAGGTAGGCCGAAAAGCCGCGCAGCTTGGCCGATTTCATCAGTCGGGCAATATGGGCGTCAAAACCCACGCCGGCAATGCTGGCAATGTAAAAATTATCGTTCAAGGTGATAGTGTCTATCAGTCCCGTATTGTCTTGGTTCAGCACCCTAATAGCCAGCACTGGCGATAGGGGGATCTTCATGCATCGTGCCAGTCCGTTGCCGCTACCGCAAGGAATGATGCCCAGGGTGACGTCTGATCCATATATGCCAGCAATAGCGTCATTCACGCTACCATCACCGCCAACGGCGGTTATCACGTCGAATCCCTCGTCCACACCCTGGCGGGCAATATCTTTGCCGTGGTGAATGCGCTCGGTGTAGCGCACCTCATAGTCATAGATGTCTTGGTTGAGGTTGTCTTTAAGCAGTCGTTCAATCTTTTTCTGCCTGCCAATACCCGAAATGGGGTTCACAATCACAAGCATTTTCTTCTTCATATTGAGTGGCTATTTAGTAGGTTTGTTGTGAATTAAGTAGTGGTTGTATTGTTGAATGATAGCTTTCAGTAGATCAAAATTCCCGTTGCCTTCTTCTTTTTCAGTTCCCAGCACTGCCATTCCGTTCTGGGTTTCAAGTTGATAGTATCCGTTGCCATAGGCTATCTGCCATCCGTCTATCTCATTGCGAAATGCGCTAGTGCCAAAGCAGACTGTCTTGGCCGGGAGGCCTAGGTAGTCGAGTATGGTGGGCATGATGTCGGTTTGCTGCATGATGCGGGGATCGACTTTGTGGGTGCTCCATTCGGGTCCGTAGGCAATGAGCTCTTCTTCATATTCGGGCAGGTAGAACATCATGGGGATGCGATACCAGCCGTTGTAGTCGTTGTATTCGCGTGTGAGTCCTTGGCCTGAATGGTCGGCGGTGATGACGAAGACAGTGTTTTTGTACCAGTCGGTTTTGCGGGCAGCATCAAAGAATTTACGCAGTGCGTTGTCGGTGTACATAACAACGCGGCAGAGGGGATGGGGACCTTCTAGGAAGTCGTTCTCGTGGCCGGGCTGCATTTTGTAGGGGTGGTGAGATGAGAGGGTGAATGCTCCGGCCATGAAGGGTTGTTGGAAGGAGCTGAGTTTGCGCACTACATATTGCAGGAAATATTCGTCGTAGATGCCCCAGGTGCCGTCGTAGTCGGTTTTTTGCGCTTGGCGGTCGGCCATGTATTCATTTTCGCCATAGTATTCCTGGAAACCCATCTGCTGGCATAGTTTGTCGAAGCCCAGCACGCCATTGTAGCTGCCATGGAAGAAGGCGGTGTGATAGCCGTTCTGGGTGAGGATGGATGGTAGGGCGTTGAGTTGGTTGTCGGCATAGTCGCTGAGGGTGATGGGGAAGGTCATGAGCGTGGGAATGGAGGCAAAGATTGCGGGGATGCCCTCGATGGATTTTTTGCCGTTGGCGCGGCCCTGATAGACAACACAATGTTGATAGAGCGAGTCGAGGAACGGAGTGAAACTGGGGTTGGCTTTGGGGTTGTAGCAACCCATATATTCTTGCGAGAAGCTTTCGAGCACAATGATTACTATGTTTTTGTGCATGTCTTTGCCCAAGGTGATTCTGCCGGAGTCGCCAATCTCTGCTTCGTAGCTATGTCCGAAATTGGGTGCCCAGCCCACCCAGGCCTCGGAGAGTGGCCATTGCTCAGCTGGGATGGATTGGAAGACGGGATTGAAGTGTTGGGCGAGTTCTTGCGGGGTAAAGTATTGTTCTTCGGTGAGTGTGCCACCATTGAAGGTGCGGACAATGTTGTAGCCACTGTTGGTGACGAGGGCACAGTTTTTTGACTGGCAGAACTTGGTGGTGTCGCGCCACTCCAGATTTTTGCCAAAGCCGCCGCGGAAAAGGAACACCACACAGGCAGAGCCCAATATTAGGCCCACGATATCGTTGAGCAGGTGTTTGCTGTATTTGTTGCGGGGGGTGAGATGTATTTTAAGGGCCAGCCAGATGAACAGCGGAATGATTACAAACGCAGCTAATGTTGCCTGCCAATAGTCGATGATAAAATGTCCCCACAGTGTGCCCATATGGCCGCCAATGCCCAAGTAGCGGAAAATCTCGCCGCTCAGTCTGCGATAAGTGTATTGGTAATAAGCGGCATCGCAGATGTTGGTGATAATGATGAAGAGCACTGGTACATAGTACAGTAGCACCTCGGTGATGCGATGATAAAACTTATTCCATCTGATATGGAACGGAATCAAGTTCACCGCAAAGTAGGGGAGGAGCATAAATCCTATAGTGGCAATGCCAAAGGTGATATTGCCCCAGATCACACCCAACCATTCGTGAATGCCTTCTACATGGAAGATGCGGGTGTTGTAATAGTAGAAAAACAGCTGGGTGGCAGCCAGTGCCAGAAATGCCAGCAGCTGCTTGTAAAATAGGTAGAGGTAAATATTGCTAGTCTTGTTCCAGGGTAGATTGCTTTTCATTATTTAGGTCTGTAATTAGATTGTCCTAAGATTTTTTGTCCGTCGGTTTCTGCAAAAAGCTCGGCTATCGAGCAGCCGGTGTTCTTGGCATACATGCTAACGATGCGCCAGCCAATATAATAAGGTGTGCGTGGCGACGATTCGTTGAAGGCGTTAGTCTTAGGTGCGTCGTCTATTAGATTGTGAAAACGCATGAAGTCAACATCGTAAAGCACTTTGTTCTGAAGCAGATAGGTCCACACATTTTCTTCGTTTTTCTCCATCCATTTCATCTGCTCGTCGGTATATCGCATCAAAATACTGTCAGGTGCGTCAGGCACTGTGAGCTGGGCAAAATAAATGGCCTTGCCCTCGGCTATCATATAGTCGAGCATCGACATATCCTTGTCTTGTGGTATCTCGATATGCTGGCGGGCAATGGCTGCCATGCAGTCGGTCACCAGATAGTCTTTTCGGCTTTGTTTCACCAAATAAAGTGGTGTGTTGAAATAGTTGAATTTCTGTGTGTAGGGGAGGATATACTGGTCTAGGCTCACAATCAGTTCGTGATTGTTGCAGCCTACGCGCATGTCGTAGTCAAACATACCCGATACAAAGGTATAGATTTTGTCGTATCTCAGTGTGGGGTCGAGCTCTTCAGCTATGGCCAGCGATCTGCCCAAGGCTTCGGACTCTGCCTTCATATCCCCAAACACACTGTCGGCCAAGCGATAAACTTCCTGCATGGTGGGGTCTTGCACAAAACCCGCCAGCAACTGCATAAAATCAGGATTGTTGGGGTGAACGTTCAGCAGTTCGGTGCTGTATTCGTTGCCCGTGGACAGCAGCTTGCTTTGCAGCTGCTCTACGGGAGTTTCAAACAACAGTTTGTCGAAACGATGAATCTCAACAGTTTTAGTAGGTGTGTGGTGACAGGCACCCAACATTAGGCCTGCGGCACCAAATAGTATATATATTGATTTTTTTAAGGAGATCATATATTATTGTTTAAAGAATTTAGAATTAAGGGCTTGCAACCCTTAATTCTAAATTCTCAGTATCGTTAGTTTTTTTTGGTGATTTGTTGTGGCACGGAAGGTGAATTCTGGCCGACGTATCACCAATCCTCAACTATTCGTTTTCTTTCTCGTTCGATTCAGCCAAGATTCTCAGTTTGCTTTCCAGCAGAGCAATCTGCTGGCGGGCACCCTGCATTTTTTTCTCAAACTCAGCTTTCAGCAGGTCGGCCTGTTTGCTGCTGGCCAGGAATCCGAGGTTGTTCTCCCACAGCTTCAGGTCGCTGCGCAACTTCTCAATCTTGTCCATCAGCTCTTGCTTCTCGTTGTTCACAAACTTCTTGGCGTCGCCGTTAAAGTTGCGGATACGGGCACGGTAGTTGTTCTCTTCGGCTTCGCGGGCAGAGATCTTCAGTTTCTCAAAGAAACCGTCCAACATACCGCGGTATTCGCCCATCACGCGATCTTTCTCCTTCATGGGCACATGGCCAATTTCGGCCCATCTGCGCTGGAAGTCCTTCACGGCGGTCAGATTCTCGTCCTTGTTTTCGCCCAGTTGGAACTGTTTCATTTCTTCTATGATAGCCAGTTTCTTCTCCAGGTTTTCGCTCTCGTTGCTGCGAATATCCTTAAAGAATTCGGCTTTCTTGGCAAAAAACTCGTCGCAGGCGCTGCGGAAACGATGCCATACCTTGTCGCTCACCTTGCGGCTGGTAGCGCCAATCTGCTTCCATTCGGTTTGCAGTTGCAGCAGTTCTTCGGTAGCGTTTTTCCAGTCCTCACGTTTGGCAATAGCTTCAGCTTTCAGACACAGAGCCACTTTCTTGTTGTAGTTCTCAGTCTGCTCGTCGCGCATTTGGCCAAAGTGCTGCTTTTTGTCGGCATAATGCTTGTCGATAGTGCCTTTGAAAGTGTTCCAGATTTCTTCGTTCTGCTCACGGGGTACGGGACCGATGCTCTTCCAGAGGTTGAGCAGCTTGTCCAAAGCCTCGGTGGTGTCGTTCCATTCGCGAGTGCTCTTGGGCAGTTCCTGGGTCAGCTCGTTGGCCTTTTCAATCAAGGCCTGCTTGGCCAGCAGATTCTGTTCCAGCTCTTCTTTGCGCTGGTCGTAGTACTCTTTGCGGCGCTCGTCAATCTTGTTGGCGGCATTGTTAAAGCGCTGCCAGGTTTCCTCATTCTGCTCCTGGGGCACGGGACCGATCTCTTTCCATTGTGCGCGAAGTTCCTGCAGGGTTTTGAAAGCCTTCATTACCGAAGTTTCAACAATCAGCTCCTCAGCACGCTCGCACAGTTGTATTTTTTGTTCCAGGTTGCGTTTCAGGTCAAGGTCGCGCAATTCTCTGGTAATTTTAATCTTATTAAAGAACTGTTCAATCAAGAAATGGTAGTTCTGCCACAAGTCGTTCATCTGCTCGCGGGGCACTTCGCCGATAGCCTTCCATTTTTCTTGAATGGCATTAAACTCGTCGTAAGTCTGTTTCAGCGATTCGCTGTCTTTTTCATTCAGCGCGCGCAATTCGTCCAAAATCTGGCGCTTGGCTTCCAGATTGCGCTGTTTCACGGCTTCCTGCTCTTCCTGCATCTTCTGACGGCGGCTGCGATAAGTGTCCACCACTTTGTAGAATGCTTCGGCCACGGGGTCGTTCACGCCCTTGTAGTCGTCTTTGTTACCACCTTCGGCCAAGAAGGCTTCGAAAGCCTGTTTCTCAACCTCTTTGTTCAGGGTAGTAAACTGGTTGCGGATAGCGCTCACGCGGTTGCGGATCTTGTTCACGTTTTCCTGCATCAGCTCGTTGAGGGCTGCCAGCAGTTCTTCGCGGGTCATGGCGGAATAGTCCACTTCGGGTTCCACCTCGTTTTCGGGGGTAGCTTCCACGACTGTCTCCACGACAGGCTCGGCAGCTTCGTTAGTGATGTTTGTGTTAGAGTCGGCGTCGGCTATGTTTTGCTCGACAACGGGTTGCAGTTCTTCGTTCTGTACGTTTTCCTGCATGGCGTTCAGTTCTTCCATAATATGGGTTTGTTGTTAAGAATTAGTTCTGTAGCAATATGTTACAGACGTTTTATTAGGTTAACTCTGCCTCATTGGCGCTACAAAAATACGAAAAAAAATGAATATACAATCTCTTCGGTCGAAAAAAATTAGTCTTTCGTCTGTTTCTTATGCGCTAACTTGCGTGTTTTTAATTTATTAAAGCCGAATATTAAAAAAACTTAACCGACTATTTTATCGCTTAGAATCTGCCGCCTTACCCTTTTTTGCTAATGAAAATTGAGTAAAAGCGGTGTCCAAACTCTCTCGGCAACAATCCACATCATGCTCAAATAATGTTATTTCTCCATCTTTTGATGTGGGTTTCCAATTGCCCACAATCTTGCCGTTTACGGCAACAATGGGATAGAATATGCCGTTGTTTGTGTGGGCAAAAGCCGTGTGCTCGGGCTTGAGTGCGTGGTATCGACTTTTGTAGCCTATCAGATATTCGTCAAAAGGGGGCAGTAGCAGCACCCCGCCTTTCTTTGCTCCCCTATGCCTGCAGGTGTTGTGTATATAATATGAATCATTATTTATATTCACAACATTCAGCTCGTCGGCAATCATTGCTAAGCCTTGCTGGCAGAGGGTTTTGGGCAGCCCCGACCACCACATGTAGTCTTCCATAGTGGCGGGTCCGCGACTCATAAAGTATTTGCGGGTTAGCCTCTCCAGCGCTTCAGTTTCATCCACTTGTGGTAGCGGTCCTATTTTCTCTTCCACCAGGCAGTAAGTGGGTTTTGTTTTGTCCAGATCGCCGCTGCATATCCAGCCCTCCACTTCGGCAAAACGGATATGGTACGACACTCGGTGGTCGTCCATCCCCATGCCCTGGCTTTGCAATGTTTCGGCAATCTCGGCTTTCATCACATTGCGTCGGCCGTGCATCAGGCTGGCCATGATGGTTCTCACCTTTTGTATTTCCTCTTCGCTTATGCTTATTTTGTTGGCATTCATCCAGCCTTTGATTACTGCCGCGCTCCTTTTTCCGCACAGGGCAATCCAATAGGGCAGGTCTTCGCGTGTTACCAGCTGCCAGGTGCCTCTCATCAGGTGTATGCGCACTATGTCGCCTTGGTTGTAGGCCTTTTCAAAGGCGGCCAACGATGGATTTTTCATTCGCATGGCCACAGCCCAACGCATCATGCGGTAGTCTTGCGCCTGTATGGCTGCCATCCAGCCCACCACCTCGGCAGGTGTCTTCAATTGTGTGGCGTTTAGCTGTTGGCTTAGTAGTCGGGTATTAATGATGTCCATCGGTATTTGTTTTTGTTTTGAATTTAGTGCCGTGTGTTTTGGGGCGGGTAAGGGATTTTTTTATGTTAAAGTGACTTTTTGGCAGCGTTGTGCCACTAGGCTTGTCCCGTTGCGCCGAGCGGAGCTTCTTCGGAGCTTCTTCGGAGGTAGGGCGGGAGAGGGGCGGAAGTGAGTGTTGGCTATAATGAAAATGAAAAATGAAAGTTTGGCAGGTGTCGGTCAACTTTCATTTTTCATTATTCATTTTTGATGTGTTAAATTTACAGGTTGCCTCCGGGACCTTCGCCGCCGCCCTGCGAGGAGCCGCTCTCCTGTGCCATGCCGGCCAGCTCCATCTTACCGAAACGGAATGTAATGCCGAGGGTGATGTAGCGGCTCATGGGCTTCCAGTTGCTCACAGAGTTGTAGAAGGGGTTGGTGTTCTCGGTGTGCCAAGCGTTGATGTTGAAGATGTCGTGGATGTTCAGGTTCACGGTCATCTTGCGATCCCAAAAGTCGGCATTCACACCCAGGTCCACACCCTTGCGGGCATCGGTGATGGTGAAGATGCTCTTGGTGGGGCTGCCATAGTGGGCATTGACAAAGAACTGGTAGTTCTTCCACAGCTTGGCCCAGGCGTTGAGGCGGAACTTATAGCTCCAGTTGGAGTTTTGGAAATTCTGCTCACGGAAAGTGAAGTCCTCGTTGTCGTAGCGCACGCTACCGTTGAAGCGGATGTTCAGGAATGCCGTGGGGCGGAAGGTGACGTTGAGGTCGAGTCCGGTGCTCCACGAGTTGCCGATGTTCATGGGCATGGTGTAGCTGACCACGTGGCCGTAGAAGTCGCTGAACACCACGTTGGAAAGGTTGCTGATTTGGTTGGTGTTGCCGCTGTAGTACAGCTGTGCGCCTACCGAGCCGAATTTCAAGAAGTACTTGTCCCACTGCAGCTCAACCTTCTGGTTGTAGGTGGGGTCAAGGTCGGGGTTGCCCCAGTTGCCGTAGTTATCGAAATTATATTCTTTATAGAGTGTCAGCTGGGTAAGACCGGGCTGGCTCATGCGGCGGGTGTAGCTGAAGCTGAAGTTGTGCATACTCTTGGTCACGTAGCTCAGGTGCAGCGAGGGTGTGAGGTTGTAAAACACCGAGTCCATGCTGTATTCGGGTGCGTCGTAGTACATGAGGTTCTCAGACCGCATGTTGCCGCGCAGACCCACCTTGGCGGTGAGGTTGCCGAAACGGCGCTGATAGGTGGCGTAGGCCGAAAAAACGTCGTTGCTCTGCTGGTTGTCGCTGTTTATCTGGTCGGTGCGGCCGGCAAGATAACCCATTGCGGTCCACTGACTAAGGCTCCATGCACGGTGGTTCTCGCGGTTGTAGCCCAGGCCGGCCTGCAGCTCGTTGGCAAAACGTTTGGTCACGGTGTCCTGCTTGCCGAAAGGCAGAGTATAGTCGGCCTGCAGACCCATGTTGAAGTTCTTCCACAGGTTGTCCACCTCACGGTCGATGTTGTTCTCGGGGAAGAACTCGTAGAAGCGGTCGTGGTGGGTGTAGGAGCGTGAGCTGTAGCCGTTTCCGTTCACATTCATATTCAGTTTGTGGCCGGTTTCTTTGTTGAATTTATGTTCGTACCAGCCGCCAAAATAGCCGCCGCCGTTGGGTTTGGCCACCATGGGGGTGGACTCGGTGCCCTCGTAGGTGTAGTTGCCGGCGTTGGCACCCAGCAGCTCTATGCGCTCCGAGCGTCCCCACTCCTCGTTGCTGCCCCAGCGCGGATATGCGCCATACCAGGCACCCATGGAGTTCTTGTCGTCAACGGTATAGCTCAGATGGCCGCCGATGTAGGACTCTATAGCCTTGCGGTCGCTTGTGGAGCGGTAGTTGTCGATGCGCGAGGTGTCGCCATGCTCGTCCAGCATCACCGAGGAGCCGGTGTACTCCGAATTGCTACGATCGTAGCCAAAGTTGGCGTAGATGTTAAAGTTAAATTTCTCGTTGGCAAACACATAGCTCACCCAGGGCTTCATCTCGCTCATCCAAATGCCTTGGTCGGGGCGGGTGGTGCCGTTCAGACCCAAGCTCACAAACTCGTTGCGTTGCACTTTTTGGGTGGTGATGATATTCACCACGGGGGTGCCGCCGCCATAGCGGGCCGAGGGGTTAGAGATGACCTCGATGCGCTCGATGCCGTTGGCTGGCAGCATCTTGATGTATTGTTTCAGAGCCTCGCCGTCCATGTGGCTGGGACGGTCGTTGATCCACACCTCCACGCTCTGCGTGCCGCGCAGGGTGATGTTGCCGTCGGCATCGATCTCAATGCCGGGAGCATTCTGCAGTGCGTCGCTGGCCGTGCCGGTCTGGATGCTGGGGTCGTCGCTGGTGTTGTAGATGTTCTTCTCGCCATCCATGCTGAATACGGGCTTTTCGGCCACAATCTGCACCACATCCAGCACCTTGCTGGTCTGCTTCAGCTCAATGGTGCCGAGGTTCATGCTTCCGTTCACCGTCACGGGGCGCACTATTTTCTCGTAGCCCACATACGAGATAGTGAGGAGGTAATTCTTGGCAGCCACATCTTTGATGGTGAATTTTCCGTCAAAGTCGGTGGAGTTGCCACGCATAAAGAGCGTATCGGTGGTGCGGCAAAGGGCCACGTTGGCATAGGGAATAGGCTCGCCGCTCTTGGCGTCTTTCAGCGTGCCTCTTACTGTGAAGTTCTGCGCCAATCCCATCAGGGGCAGCAGCAAAACCAACGTAATAAGATGTATTTTTTTCATTGTCAATATTTATTTATATCGTTTTACTTAATAATTTTATTAAATAACGATAATTATGTTATTTATTGTGTCGCGAAAATATTTTTTATGAGGATTAGCCTTGCCGGTAACAACCTACTTTCTTACCAAGGCTGGCATGATGCCGAATTTGCATTTTATTAGTGCCGAATAATCACCGCATTACCGTTGCTTCATTGCCTATCTTTGTGGTCTGCAAAAGTGGTATTGGTGGTATTGCCAATAAGGTTATATTACAATTATAATACAATACATGTGGGATTGATAAGGGACTTGATGTGGTGCTACCTTGTTGTTACTTTAGGACTGCCACCAAGGTAATGGGAGGGAAAGGGGAGGGGGATTAGATGAACGATCTATCGGTCTTTAGACGTTATTTTAAATTGAAGAAATAGTTGATACCTAACGATATGGATATCATTTCTTCAAGTCCTAGTTGATTGGATATCGGCATGAACGACATGCCTGCGCCGAGTGTGAACTTAAGGTGTTGCCAGCCCACACGAAATGTGAGCGTGGGCTCGATGAAGAGTGAACTTTGGGGATAGTGATTTGGTAGGTTGTCGTCGCGCTGCACCCAATATGTGCCCTCTATATATCCACTTTTGAGGCCGAATCCAAGGTCGATGTGGTTGTTGGCCAAACGGGTCCAGCCATAGTCGGCTTGGAGAAAATAGGTGTTGAAATCGCCCCAAGTGCGCATGTTGAAAATACCGGAGCGTGAGCTTTCGCCACCGCTGACGCCAGCATAGATTTCGTAAATTTGATGTCCGCGGGTGGTGTAAAACCCTGCAGCACCTTGGCTGGCCCAACCAAGGGTGGAAAGTATGCCGCTGGCTTGGATTCCGAAATGGTTGGTGACAGCATAAGTGGCTGTGGCGCGGCCACCGACAACAAAGATATCGGCCGAGGCGTCAAGTCGTAAATCTCCTTGCTGTTCGAGCATGGGAAGGTCAACTACTTGTGGAAAATAGATATTGCAGCCTGTCATTAGGCCGCATATCATCACAATTAAGATTTTGCATAGTGGTTTCATAAGAGTAATAACTCGGCGTAGCTGTTTTTATTGCATTATGATTCACAATTACCGTTGGCTAACCATATATTTTATGGATAATGTTTTCAAATTTCATTAGGCGAAACATCAAATTTGGTATCAATCGAATTTTGTTAAATATATGATTAAATACTATTGAATTTATGTTATCGTACATTGTGTGAGTATTATTTTATGGATAATGTTTTCAAATTTCATTAGGCGAAGCATCAAATTTGGTATCAATCGAATTTTGTTAAATATATGATTAAATACTATTGAATTTATGTTATCGTACATTGTGTGAGTATTCGTGTTATGTTAAGTATGGCATAAAGAAAGAAGGCTGCATGGCAGCCTTCCTTCTATTGATTATATGGATTGTTTTGGGGTTTAGTTCTGAGCAGCAGCTTTCTG
>JAKSMO010000066.1 GCA_024400545.1 Bacteroidales bacterium
AAGTTGTGCATATCGATAGTCTTTTGTAATAAATTGATTTTCACTACAAAAATACAAAAAATTATTGACATACACAACTTTTTTTGAAAGAAATTATTAACAAATTAATTCATCCAACAGGTTAGTATATTAAATCGCATCAGCGGCAGCCGTTCTTGTTGTTTAGTTGTTGATGAAAGTGGAAAGTGGCCGCGCCAGCCCACTTTCAGTTTTCAGTTTTCCACTCGCCCCGCGCCAGCCCACTCTACAATCAGCAATCTACATTCTACAATCTCTTAATTATTAATTATTAAAAATATTAATTATTTTTTGTATATTTGCAAAAAGGTTGTGCATGATGATTTTTTTGTAACGAATTGATATTCATCATAAGTTAATTAAAGCTCCAGTTGGTGATTTGGTGATTTGAATGTGTAATAACTACTAAGGGTTGCGCCCGACACTTATTTTCAGGGCATACGATTATGAAGAATTCTTTACTGGTGGGTGTGGTTTGTGCGATGCTGTGCTGCCTGGGAGGTTGCAACGGCAACTCCGGCAAGGAGGATATGGGCGATCTTTTTCCCGCCCAGGTTTTAATGGAATCGGGTTGTTTTGCTTATGGCTATATCAACATTGCGGGCGATTTTGTGATTCCTCCGCATTTTTTTGAAGCCACGGATTTTGACGAAGGGCTGGCCAGCGTGAGGTTTAATGAATGGAGGTATGGCTTTATTGACAAGAATGGCAAGGTGGTGATTGATGATCTGCCGGATGAAAGTGTCTTTTCGGAAGGTCTGGCCAGAATATGGGCGGATGAGCTGAAATGGGGTTTTATCGACAAGACGGGTAAGTTTGTGATTGAGCCCAGGTTTGACGACGCTTGGAATTTTTCGGAAGGCATGGCGGCTGTGGAAATGGACGACAAATGGGGTTTTATCGACAAGACGGGTAAGTTTGTGATTGAGCCCAGGTTTGACGACGCTTGGAATTTTTCGGAAGGCATGGCGCGTGTGAAGGTTGGCGACAAATGGGGCTTTATCGACAAGAAGGGCGACGTTGTGATTGACCTCAGGTTTGATGGGGCGGACTCTTTTGCCGAAGGGATGGCAGTTGTGAGAATGGGCGACAAGTGGGGCTTTATCGACAAGAAGGGCGACGTTGTGATTGAGCCCAGGTTTGATTGGGCGAAAAGTTTTACCGAAGGGTTGGCGGCTGTATTGGTTGGCGACAACTGGGGCTTTATCGACGAGAAGGGTGAGGTTGTGATTGAGCCCAGGTTTGATGGGGCGGACTCTTTTGCCGAAGGCATGGCGGCTGTGGAAATGGAGGACAGATGGGGCTTTATCGACAAGACGGGTGACGTTGTGATTGACATCAGGTTTGCTTGGGTCGAACCTTTTAAGAACGGCTTGGCAATGGTGAAGTTTAAAGGTAAACATATTTTGGGCTATGTGAACAAGAAGGGTAAGGTGGTGTATGAGGGGGAAATGTGATGAGTGATGATGGAGCGGGGGAAGAGGAAAGTGGAAAGTGGAAAGTTGAGAGTTGATTTGACCACGTTAGCCGGTTAAAGTTGTTGATTTGATTATTGGTGAATGGTGAAGTGTTAAGGTTAAGGTTTTGGGAAAGGCAATTATTAATTATCAATTATTATGCGTATATATATGGCTTTGATATGTTTGGTGTCGGCTTTGGTGTTTGACTATGATAAGTTGGCCGCACAGAAGCACAGACGACGGGTGCCGGAACGGGTGCTGCATGTGCTGGAGCTGCTGGGCGGCGTGTGGGTGGTGGTGCCGCTGATGTATCTGATTCATCACAAGAACCGCAAACGCTCTTATTTTTTGATTAGCTATGCGATTTTGGCACTGTGGATTGCAGGCATCGTTTATTTATGTTTATGATGGTGTTGTTTTTATTGTGACCTTAAAAAACAAGTAGTATATGAAAAAAGGGATATTGATTTTAGTGTTTTTGGTGGGCCTGTGGGCCGCCAAGGGGCAGGACACGGTGCACGGCTATGTGTTTACTTACGGCACCGACCCCGCTATGTGGTTGGAGCGCGACTCGTGGGACACGGTGCAGACGAGTTCGCTGGCACCCAGCACGAGGTTTGTGGACTTGGGATTTAACTTTAACATTGGCGACAGGGGCTTCAGACGGGCCGCTTTGTCGAAATACGGTCAGCTGTGCTTCTCGCATCCGGCTATGGAATTGAGCTACAGGAGCAGACCCTTGGTAAGGGACACGGGCCTATATGCGGCGGCAGCTCCCATGCTGCTGGCCTACGGATGCAGCGCGGGCAATGTGCGATGGAGCACCGAGGGCACGCGGGGCCATAAGGTTTTTGTGCTGGAATATGAGGATATCAGCGCTTACGGATCGACGAGCTGCCAATATCAGCTGTATGAGGAGGACGGATCGATTGTGTTTGCCTACCATGGCGACAATCCGCCACTGAACTCGCAAGTGGGCATGATACTGGACACCTTGAGGATTTTGGTGGTGAACGCTATGACGCATGAGTGCATGGAGGGTCCCTGGGAGACCCCGCAGGGGCTTTTCGCTTATCCCGGAATTAACAAATACTACCGCTTTACACCCATCACTTTTTGTCGTGCCCCGGCAGATCTCTGCCCCCAAGAGGTGGGCATTGACCAGGCAAGGATGGTGTGGAAACCTATTTCGGCCCATGTGGAATATACGCTGGAATACGGCCCCACGGGGTTTGACGCCGGAAGCGGCACCACGGTGACTACCTACGACAACAATGTGATGCTGACCAATCTGGACCCCGGCACCTGTTACGAGGCCAGGCTGTGGACTACGCAATGCGATAGGGTAAGCACGACAGACTCGACCCCCAGCATTGAGGTGCTGCATACTTATTTTAACACTTATTGCGAAAGCCATCAGAGCAACACGATTGACTATGCCAACCTGTACGACCCATCGGTGGTGTGCCGGGTGGGCACTTTTCAGGGGCCCGACGCGGTGGAGTATGTGCACAACAGGGGTATGGGCGGGGATTGGTCGCGCCATTGTGTGATTGGCGACACAACGAAATTGGATGGCGATTTGCGCTGCGTGCCGAGCGGGTATTGCTCGTCGGTGCGACTGGGCGACATGAATGCCGGCGGTATGCAGGAGTCGGTGGAATATACTTTTACCGTGGATACGTTTAACTTTAACTATCTGCTGCTGCACTATGCCCTGGTGCAGAACAATCCACGCCACATTCCCGAACAGCAGCCCAAATTTATAATGACGGTGACGGACATGGACGACAACCTGATTAACACTTGCTACGAGGTGGAGTTTGTGGGCAACACCGCCACTTCGGGCGCAGGCCAGTCGGGCGACGTGGGGTGGTCAACCCTGGGGCTGAACCTGCGGGACTACCAGGACTTGCAGCTGAAGGTGAAGCTGTCGAATTTTGACTGCGCGCTAAGGGAGCATGACAGCCACGTGTATTTTGTGCTGGATGGAAAGCGCAGCGCCATCAAGGCCTTGCAATGCGGCGAGGAGATGGCCGAGCGGCTTTTTGCCCCCGAGGGTTTTAGCTACAGATGGTACCGCGAGGACAACCCCACGCTGACGTTGGGCACCAACGAATGGCTGGATATTTCGGCTCCGGGGGTGTATAAATGCGACTTGGCGTTTTTGTATAACAGCAACTGCATGTTTACGCTGACCTACAAGGCCGGATCGCGCTACCCGATGGCCCGTTTCAGCATGATGGAGGTGGGCAACTGCGGGAAGACGATTCAGTTTTTGAACACAAGTGTGGTGACCACCGACGCCGCCCACACCCATGAGACGGGCGAGGGTTGCGACAGCTACATGTGGGTGTTTTCGGACGGATACAGCACCACGGCGGTGAGTCCGCGACGGACGATGACGCCCGGCGTGCACTGGGCCACGCTATACGCCACACTGGCCGACGGCGGGTGCACGGACAGCACTACGGTGTGTTTTGTGGTGCCCGACCTGACGGAGGACACGCAGCGGGTGGATTTGTGCAAGATGGAACCCTACGCTTTTCGCGACACGGTGATTAACGACACGGGCTATTTCTGCATTGAGCGCGGATGCTCGAGGTATCATCTTTTTTTGAGATATCACCCCCAATTTTACGAGGCCGATACGTTTAACTTGTGCATGGGCGACACGCTGTTTAGACACGGACAGGTGATTGACGAGCCCGGCGACTATCATTTTGCCTTTCTGACTACGGCGGGATGCGACTCGATTTATGACTATCAGCTTACGCTGCGACCTTATCCCGAGGTGACGCTGGAGAAGGACAGGGTGTGCGACAATGGGTTGGCGTTTGTGCTTACGGCCACTGAGGGGGACTACAATTATGTGTGGAACTCGTCGCCTGCCGACAGCTCGCTAACAGCGCAGCAAGGGAGAGCGGAGGTGAGGCTGACCCCGCAAGAGGCCACTAACTACTGGGTGGAGGTGTCGCACCCCGACGAGCCGCACTGCCCGGTGACGCTGTGGGAATCGCTGCCTAAGCTGGAGCCGGTGAAGGCGATGCTGGAGGTGGAGCCTAAGAACATGGAGTTTACCAACCTGAATTTCCGCGCCTGGGACCGCAGTGTGAACGCCGACGGCCGCAACTGGTATGTGAACTATGTGATGCAGGAGAGCCACAATGCGATGCTGAGCGCTACTGCCGAGCCTGGCATTAAGGAGCTGGTGGTGATGCTGGAGGCCCTGGACGGCAACTGCGCCGATACGGCCACGGATACGATTTTTATTGTGAGTCCGTCGATTTATTTCCCCAATATCTTTACTCCGGCACTGAGCACCAATAATACGTTTGGTCCTATTTGCAACGACTTGATTAACTATGAGCTATGGATTTACGACCGACGCGGCATTCTGATTTTCCACGGCGACGAAAACACAGGCCCATGGAACGGCGAGAGCGCCAACGGCCCCTGCCGACAGGAGACGTATGTTTATACCTGCAAATACACCACCCCGCTGGGCGAGACGAAAAGAATGACCGGCAATGTGACGCTGGTACGGTGATATTTAAGATTTTAGAATTAAGAGAGCAGAGATTGTAGAATGTAGATTGCTGATTGTAGAGTGGGCTGGCGCGGTGCTATTTAAGAGTTGAGAGTTAAGAGTTGCTGACGCGTCAGCCTCCACTATTCACTATTCACTATTCACTAATCAACTCTCAACTTCATCAACTCCAAAACTTCATCAACTCCAAAACTTCATCAACTCCATCAACTCCATCAACTCCAAAACTCCATCAACTTCATAAACTCATAAACTCATAAACTCATAAACTTATCAACTAATCAACTTCATCAACACTCTCTCACTCCTCCAACTCCTCGGGAGTGAAGGTGATGAGGATGGGGGCGGCGGTTTGGGAGCGATAGGCATAGACTACCGAACTGGCGGTGGAGCGGAGAAGGTATAGGAGGTCGGCATTGGCGGACGAGAAAAGGGTGGCACGGTGCATTTCGCGCAGGTGCTGCTGTTGGGCCGCCGACATGGCCGACATGATTTTTTCGGTTACTTGGGAGGTATAGGTTAATGTGCGGGTGGCAGCATCGTAGGTGCAGGAGATGAGGGTGGTGACAGAATCGAGGGCTATGGGACAGGCCTGCTGGGTGGACTGCACCAGGGAGATGAGCTGCTGGTGCGGATTGGTGGCCGAACGCAGCAGATGTTCCCACATCCAGGGGGTGATGTCGAGCACCACGGTATCGTTGGCACTACGGTTGTGGAAGACATGGTGCAGGGTGGTGTTGGAGGCATAGGCGGCATAGGCCAGCTGGGTGGTGGTGTCGAGGGTGAGGGTGAGGGCCCGGTTGAGGCGCACCTGCTCGTAGTTGTCGGTGATGTATTGCTTGACTTCGCCCCACAGCGAGTCTTCGTATTGCAGGGTGATGGTGAACAGCTGACGGAGAGGGGAATAGCTATAGTTGATAATCTGCTCGCCCTGGCCCGTGGTGCGGGGCAAGGTGGGAAGGAAGGTTTGAACGTAGTTGTAGAGATAGGTCTTGGCCTGAAGCTCGAGCGTGGGAGGCATGTGGTCGAGGATTTGACGGATATCGAAAGTGGCCACCACGGAGGTGGTGCCCTTGCTGGTGACTTTGTTGCGAGTGGAGGTGGCACGGATGCTCAGACTGTAGTAGTTATCCACCAGGGGGGTGAGGTCGAAATGATCTATAAGGTATTGGAGGTAATAATCCTCGCTGGTATTGATGGGATAGCCTTTGTCGGTAACGAAATCGACTTCGAGGTCGGGCACCGACACATGGATGCGTGCATCGGTGAGGGTGATGTGCTCATCGGCATCGTGGATGGGCATACGGGTGACCATAAGTTTTTGCAGCTGACGGACGGCAGCGGGCACCGTGAGGTCTTGGGCACTAAGGCTACAGAAGGTTAATACTGCGACGAGGATGCTGACGAGGTGTTTCATGGCTAGCGTATTTATCTGTAAGTGTTTCGAAAAAAATGTTTTGCTATGCGGTGAGGCTTTCACGATTGCCGCTCAAGAATATCGGGCCGAAAGGCTAGCCCCATTGCTTAGGAGTAGATGAGGTGGAAGATGTCGGCAAGGATCTGGCTAGTGGTGGGGGATGCGGAAGCGGGGATGGGGGGAGCGGTATGAGTATCGGCCCCGGTGAGGAGCTGCTGGGCCAGGGCAATATCGTCGGGGAAAAGTCCGTCGGAGGCAATATCGACAGCCGTGATGGTGGAGGATGCCTGGTCAACATCTACCGACACCTCTACCCCACCCCACTCGAACTGGGCCGCACGCTGCGCCCGGAACTGCTGCCAACGACCATATTTCCACTCGGCAGAGGCAAACTCGGCATAGAGTTGCTGCACTTCGGGGGCTTTTATCACCTGTTCGAATTCAATAGTTTGCACGGGTGCGCCATATTCTTGCTCGAAGGCCTGGATGAGATGGGGGATGATGTTCTGGGCCGTGATATCGGGGTTGAGTTCGGAGAGGTTGACCACACGCGACTGCACCGAAGCGACTCCGTGTTTTTGCAGTTTGGCGGGCTTGACCTTGAGGTATTTTTGCAGCACTTCGACATCGGTGCGGATGAGGATGGTGCCGTGGTGGAGGCGCTGGTTGCGACCCTTGGAGAATGCGTTGCCGGAGAATTTGCGCCCCTGGCAGAGGACATCGTTGCGGCCGCTGACCTCGGTTTGCAGACCATATTGTGCCACAGCTTTTTGCAACACTGAAAACTGGCGCGTTTGGTCGTAAACCTCATAAGGCACGATGAATGAGAAATTGAGGTTTCCCAGATCGTGGAACACTGCTCCGCCACCAGTTTTACGACGCATCAGGAATCCTCCATCGGCCTCCAACTGCTCTACATTGCATTCGGAATAGGGGTTTTGATTCTGGCCGATGACCACGGTGCGGCGATTTTGCCAGAGATACATGGTGATGTCGCCATCGGAGGGTTGGGCAAGCAGATAATTCTCGACAGCAATGTTGAGATAAGGATTGGACTGATTGGAGATGATGATACGAGGCATAGGCGTTTTTTTGTGGAGGATTGGTGTTAGGGGGTCTTATACTGATTAGTATTTGTTGCCGCCGGATTAACGGAAAAGACGCTCGAGATTGGTGGTGACGGAGATGAAGTTGGGGGCTTGCACCAGGTGGTAGTTGTTGCGGGCGTAGGCGAACTTGAAGCCTTTGACGTTGATGCCGAAGCCGAAAGAGAAGCCGGAGAGGTTGAAGGTTTCGGCAGCGGTCATCTCTACCATCTGACGGTAGCTGTAGCCCAGGGTGGCGTAGAAATTCTGCTTGATGGTAAGCTCTATACCCACACCCACATGGCGGAAGAGCTTATCGGAGAACTGGGCCAGGGCGGAAGGCTGGGTGGTACGGCCCGAGAAGGGATCGGTGCTGGTGGAGGGGTTGAGGGGGTCTTCGAAGGTGAGGTCCCACTGCTGCAACTCGTTAAGGGCAAAGAAGAAACGGAAGGGAGCATCGGCCAACTTGTAGGAACCCACGAGCGAGAGTTCGAAGGGCAGAGGCTCGAGGATTTGATCGAAGGTGGCAATTTGCGACCCTATGTTGCGCCCCATGAAGGTGGCGGCGAACGACCTGTCGGTGGATATATATGTGGCAGCGAGGTCGATGCCGAAGGCAAAGGCTGTATAGCTTTCGTAGTGAGAGAGGATGGGCTTGAAGGTGGCACCTATCGACACATGGTCGGTGACGGCCCTACCCCATCCGATGGAGAGCACATAGTCGGCTGCTGAGAATGAGCCTGTGGGGCGCTCGGCTTCATCATAGCCCTGAAAACGACCATAATTATCGAAGCGGAGGCCAAAGGTGAAGGTGCCCAGTTTTTTGAAATGACGGCTATAGGCAGCCGTACCGAAATTGGAGCCAGCAAACATATTGACGAAGGCCACTGAGAGCTGATTGCTGACGGCAGGGGTAATGAGGGAAGGGTTGTCGAGGGTAAGGGTGACATCGGCATCGGGAAGTGACAGATAGTCGAACCCCAGACCCGAAGCCCTGGCCGAGGAGGGGAGATCGAGTACGGAATAGGCACTCATGCCCGCAATCTGGGCACGCAGCAGCGTTGAGGCCAAAAGGAGTAATATGATGGTAAAAATCTGTTTCAATGTTGTTGAGAGGGAGTTTTTTGGGGGAGGCTTAGTTGTTTAGTGGTTTAGTAGCTTAGTTGTTGATGGAGTTGATGAAGTTTGGGAGTTTTGAAGTTTAGGGGTTGGGGCTTAGTTGAAGGGCTGGCTCACCACTCCGCACCCGGAACTCTACATTCTACATTCATTTATTTGTTGTGCGGCAGCCAGTTAAAGTTAACGTTAAAGTCAAAGTTAAGATTAACTATTTACAAATTATGAATTATGAGCGTGGCTTGCGGCCTACTCATAATTCATAATTTATAAATACTAATTGATATTAGTTATTTTTTTTGTTGCGTTCGTGACGCATGAGGTGGCTGGGTTCAAGAGCCATGCGGTCGGTCTCGAGGAGGGAAGCTACGCCCTCGTCGATACGGCGCTGAGCCTCGCAAGCCTCGCAGTGGCAATCCTCGTGGTATTCGCGGGGTTCGGTATAGGTGGTGATAACACCTTCGAAGTTGCGGAGGATAACCTTGTTGGGGCTCTGGGAGATGACGTAGTTGGGCATAACGGGGGTCTTACCACCACCGCCAGGAGCGTCAACCACGAAGGTGGGCACAGCGTAGCCGCTGGTGTGGCCACGGAGAGCCTCGATGATTTCGATACCCTTGCTGACGGGGGTACGGAAATGCTCAAGACCCATGGAGAGGTCGCACTGGTAGATGTAGTAAGGACGCACACGGTTCATAACGAGGGTGTGCATGAGTTTCTTCATCACATGCACGCAGTCGTTCACACCACGCAGCAGCACGGTCTGGTTGCCCAGAGGGATACCAGCGTTAGCCAGCTTAGCCAGAGCAGCGGAGGCCTCGGGGGTCATCTCGTTGGGGTGGTTGAAGTGGGTGTTCATCCACAGGGGGTGATATTTCTTGAGGGTCTCGCAAAGGTGGTCGGTGATACGCTGGGGGCAAACCACGGGGGTGCGGCTGCCGAGGCGGACGATCTCGACATGGGGAATTTTGCGAAGACGGCCAAGGATATAGTCGAGTTTCTCATCGGAGACCATGAGGGCGTCGCCACCAGAGAGGAGCACGTCGCGCACTTCGGGGGTCTTCTCAATGTAAGCCAGGCACTTCTCGATACGCTCGGCGGGCGACTCATCGTCTTTCTGACCGGCGAAACGACGGCGGGTGCAGTGACGGCAGTACATGGAGCACATATCGGTGATGAGGAAGAGCACACGATCCGGATAGCGGTGGGTGAGACCGGGAGCGGGAGAGTCTTCGTCCTCATGAAGGGGGTCGTTGAGGTCGGCGGGAGCGATGTTGCACTCAGCACCCATGGGGATAGCCTGACGACGGATGGGGTCGTAAGGATCGTTGGGGTCGATAAGGCTCAGGTAGTAAGGGGTGATGGCCATACGGAACTTGGCCAACGCCTGCTTGATGCCCTCAGCCTCTTCAGCCTCGAAGGTGAAATATTTGCAGAGCTGCTCGTAAGTCTCAATACGGTTAGCCACCTGCCATTTCCAATCATTCCACTGTTCGTCGGTGACGTTGGGGAAGAGTTCTTTTCTGCGGTTAACTTGCATAGGAGTTAGGAGTTAAGAGTGATGAGTTAAGAATTAAGAATTAACATAGGGCTTGCGCCCGCAGCCATTAATTCTTAATTCCTAACTCTTAATTCTTAATTATATTAGGCGTAGAGTTCTTCGAAGATCTTGCGGAGTTCGGGGCTCTCGCGGAGTTCCTGCAGGGTGAATTCGGCGTGACCCTTGGTGTAGCCGTTACCCATGATCATGTTCACATCCATGCCGATACCTTCAGCACCGAGGCTGGCCTTGGTGAAGCTGGTAGCCATGGAGAAGAAGTAAACGGTACCATCGTCCTTGGTGACGAGGACAGCGGTCATCTCTTGGTCGGGAACGTTAACGCAGTTGATGGTGACGTCGGCCATCTTGCCGTTGGTCAGCTTCTCAACGAGTTCGTAAACCTGAACGGGGGTCATGCCAGCAACGCTCTCAACAACATCGCAGAAACCGAGGTCCTTGATACGCTGGGTGGATTTGGGGCTGTTAGCAAGGCCGATAACCTTACCGGTAACGCCAACGCGCTTCTTAGCCTCGTAAGCGCAGAGCATACCGCTCTTACCACCAGCGCCCATGATAACTACGGTCTGGCCATACTGGCAGAGGCGTGCGGTCTGTGCGGGAGCACCAGCAACGTCGAGGGCGGAGAGGGCGAGCTTCTCGGGCATGTCGGTAGGAATCTTAGCGTAGATACCGCTTTCGAAGAGGATAGCCTTACCCTTGATATCGACCTGGTCGATCTCGGGACGGATTTCCTTAATCTCGTCGATGCGGAGAGGAGTCAGCGAAAGGCTGACGAGGGTAGCGATACGGTCGCCTTCCTGCAGGTCGATCTTGCCCTTCAGAGCGTCGCCGATCTTCTCAACCTTACCAAGGAGCATACCGCCAGAACCGGTGCGACGGTTACGGTGTTTGCCCTGGAGCTCAACGTTGAGGAGCATTTCCTTCTTAACCTCTTCCATGATCTGAGCCTCGGTAGCGCCTTCGCCAGCCTGAGCTTTAGCATAGTTGTGGATATCGGTGAAAGATGCGGAGTCGATATTGAGGGTCTGGACATCGATGAGGATCTCGTTATCATAGAGAACATCCATGTTGTTGTCCAGTTTGTTAGCGGGCTGGGGGAGTACGCCCTTGGGCTCAATTACACGGTGAGTACCGAACTTGTTACCTTTTGGTTGCATAGTAGTAAAATTTATTTTATTGATTATTAATATTATATTACAATTCTTGCCACAAAATGCAGCATACAAAGATAATATTTTTTTTTGATATCACAAAAAGAATTTTCTATTTCGCCCAACCTGCAACACCGAACCACCCGTGAAACATCGTTTTTGCCACGTTCCTCAGGACGGAGGTACAAGAGAGGTACTCAAATCCAAGCCTACAGTTGCTCAAGGCTTCTGAAGCTGATGTTGCCCACACCTTCAATATAGAGCACCACGGCATCTTCTTCCACCTCCTCGCCGTAGAAGGTCCACGGTGACGTTTTCTGCTCAAAATGAAAGCGTACCTGACCGCTGAAATTGCGTATCACCATTCCGCATTCTAGTTCTTTCGCAAAGTCCGGATTGATGCGCAGCACTTCGTCCAGGAGGAAGCAGCCTACCATATTGCTGTCGCTGCACCACGAGCCAATCAAATCGCCTTTACTATCCACTATATCAGTCACCTGATAGTCGCTTATGCTGAACGACAGCGCGTTGCCGAAACCCATCTCCTCGGTCAGTTCGTTGTTGCCGAAATGCTGCCAATGTTGCTCCCAGAAGTCGGTATCGGCGCAGAAATAGCAGGGATCAACGATAATGATATCTTGTCCGCGAACTTCCATCACGGTGTCTTCGTGGTCGTAGGAGATTTCGGGTGTGGATTCCAATTCTTTAAGTTTATGGTAAGCTTTCCAATAGCGCAACTCGTTGAATAGCAAAAAGCCTTTAATGCCAACCATCAGCAAGGCAAACACGATGGCGAATTTCGATTCGAACAGAATCAGCGCCACCAATATCACCAACTCCCACGCCGTGCGGAAGCGCATCTGCATGGGGTTGAAGAAATAGCACACCACCTCTCCCCTATTCTTCATCTGCTGAATCAACAGCAACGAGCCCTTCCAGCCCATGGGTTCATCGGCGTGACGATAATGATACCATGCACGATAAACCGAGAACAACCCACCCAAAGCCACCGCAGCGCTTATCACCTTCATTTTCATCACATCATCACCCGTTGTTGGCAAAACAAACATCACAAACGCGCAGGCGAAAACAATCGAACCTGCCACCATTCCGAAATAACAAAACGCCTTATTCATGTCATCAAAATTTTCCCTAACTAACGAAAAAAACGATTATTGCGCGAACACAATGATCCAAAACAAAGCTAATCGCTCACTTCATCATTTATTTCCCATGACTTAACAATCCTAGGAGAGTCCTGTTTGTCCGAAGGAACTGACCATTGTGGTACATATTTGGGCGCAAATTGCTCTTGTCTCTTTAGCTCAGCTTTTTCCTCTTTACTCATCACGCGCACTGCCGTGCCATAAGCATAGCATTCGAAGCAGTTAGTTTCAACACCAATACTGCCACCACCACTTATATCTAATAGTGGCTGAATATGAAGTCCAACAACCGCATTCGCCCATACACCATTGACATTAATTTTATCAGCGGCCTCGGATATTCCTTTTTGGATTTCTTTAATATCGTTTGGCAGTTCCATTCCGACCAAACCCAGATAAGCCACAATATCATATCCTTCAATTTGCTGTGTTGTAGTAATTATCATATATCTAACTAAGTTATTTAATGTAAAATGCAAAGATACAAACTTTTTCTTATTTAAGTACTAATATTAACATTTTTTATTATTGGCGTTATGGGGGAGGGTGATTGTCTGCAGCCCGCCTATCGGCTGAGCATTGTGCTTCAATTAATCCACAACTCTGATAGTTGTGCCGTCGGTGGTGGCGCGGAACTCGGGGGCATACAGACACTGCATCACGGCAGGTGCCAGGGTGAAGGTGCCGGGGTTGGTGATATAATAGGTGGTCTCGATGGTGTATTTTCCCTTCTCCATGCGGTCGATATACATGGCATCGTAGGTATTCTGCACAGCCACATAATAGGGTGTAGCGCAGGACCATACCCAACCCGAGCGGGTGGTGACGGGTTCGAGGCAAGAGGCACGGAAGTGCTTCATCTGCACATATTCCATCGTACGGTCACAAGCGATATTGAGCACAATACGCACTTTGTCGCCCACCATCAATGGCACTTTGTCGTCAACTGGGGTGAGTGTGCCGTCGGTATTTAGGCGATAGACACTGCGGCTGAGCTTAATACCCTCCGAGGTAGCCTCCACCTTGTCCATCTGCTCGGTATATTGGTAATACACGCCGCCCCACGAGATATTCTTATTGGGCTGCACCAAGCGCACATCCACCCTACCCTTTTCGGCCATCATAGCCACGCTGTCGCCCACATAGCTATGGCGCAGGTAATTGCTTCCGACCAAGGTGTCGTGCTTCAAGATCACACGCATGGGCTCGCCATCCACCTTCACCTCGGTGCCCTTGCAGAGTGCCTGTATGGCATGCAAGGTGGCCACATCGGTATTCCAGCTCGTGGTCTGCTTCTGTTTCAAGAGCCATTGCTGCATCTTGCCGACACTGGCCACATCCTCAGGCTCAACCTCCGAGAAAGCCTCGATCACCAAAGCCTGTGTGGCCACCGGCTGCTGATAGAAGTACCAGCCGCTCACATTGTCGCGCCAATACATACCCATCTCGTCGTCATAGAGGGCTTTCTGGCGGATGCGCTCCACCATATTGCGGGCCAGGGCCTCGTCGCCGTTGCGATGGAATATCAATGCCAGCTGAGCCTGACTGTACAGCGTCTTGTAATCATCGGCATGTTTCTTCAAATTGGAATAATAGAAATCAAAGGCTTCCTTGCATTTCTTACCCATATATCTGTCGGCATAGAAACTGCGCACATAGAGATAATTCAGATTCGTGGGCTCCAGCTTTGCCTTAGGATTCTTCTTCAGGTAACGCTGATAACGCAGATAGTCATCATAAGCCTGATTATCAACAAACCCGAGTGCCTTCTTTTCCATATTCGTTCTTTCGTCGCCCATGGCTTTGGCCATCTGGCCTAATCCCCTAAGGATATGCTGTGTCACATACGGGCTGCTACTTCTGCCGCCGGGCATCCACGACCAACCTCCGTCCAAGCGTTGCTCTTTCTTCAACTTGCCCCACTCTTGCGCAATCTGCTTGTTGATGCGGTTCTCGTCATAATAATTGGCTATGCGACGCATACGTTCCACCTCGCTCTGCGCATCGCGCAACCAGGGGGTCTCGCCTATCAGCGTCTGCTTCACCTCTTCATTTTGCAACAAGCGGCTGTCTGCGTCGCCCGCATTGTCGGCCAGATGCTTCAAGTCGGGCATCTGCTGCGCCAGTTGCAGACCCAGCGTGTTGACATAATAGCTGTTGAACAGATATAGGTTCGACGGATTCTCCTTGTCTTCCATATAGGGCAGAGCCAAGGCGGCCAGGCGCATGGGGTTGGCCGTATATTCCACGGTAAGGCTCACCGCTTCGGCGGTCGCCGACTTGGGCAGTTCCATCGCATAGTCTTTCTCGCCCTGGCCATTCATATACATGGCCATCGACTTGGTCACGGCCTGGCGGTTGGTGAGCAAAGGCAGCGGACCCTGTTCGCCATCCTTGT
>JAKSMO010000067.1 GCA_024400545.1 Bacteroidales bacterium
TCGTACGCATCACTGGCGAGAACGTCAGCATGGTCAAGAAACTTGTTGTTCGCTAGTCGCTGACCAACATAATATGTAAGAACGAAAAATTCTTAGATATTAATTCCCCCAAAGGGCTGCCCTCACCGGCAGCCCTTTTTTTGTGTCGGTTCCTCCCTGCGCAACCAACCATTGGAGCACTGCTGGGCATGTTGGTAGTGGAGGTGTATATTATTCATGGTTTGCAATTCAAAAAAAAAGTTGTATCTTTGCAAAAATATTGTTGAATAAGAAGTGCAAATGAAACACGTTTACTTTATTCTTTTGGCTGCCCTTTTTGCCGCTTGTGCGCACACACCCGATGCCGGTGACGAGATTGTCTCCACCACTCCGCGCGTTTGTGAAAATCCAACGTTGATCCGATACGATAGTACCGAGGTAGATTTGGATTATTATTTTACCTGCCATGCATCGCTTGAGGAGACAAACAATGCCTTTGCCTTGCTGGATATGCCTTTTGAACTGAGTCAGGTACCTGCGACCGATGGCTGTGTGGCCCAGCTGCGCTACAAAGACGAGGTGGTTTTTGAACAGGATGAAGAAGACCAGTGGTTTGTATCCACAGTATCGGTGCACCGTGAGCAGAATCCGCCGCTCTACTTGGTGCATGTGATACAGTCGGCCGACTGGGGCGTGAATTTGGATCCGGAGTGTTATTTTGTTGTGATTCAGGGTAATCGTATTCGCATCACGGAGCATATTAATGAAAATTATGATACATTATCCCCTGATGCTATGCTAAAAGAGGCAAAGAAACACTTGAAAATACAATAAAAAAAGGAAAAATTAGTTATTGCTAATTATTTAAATATAAAATGACGATTTATGAAATGCAGCATTCCTAAAGGTACGCGCGATTTTCTCCCCTTGGAGATGGCTCGCCGCAACTATATTTTTGATACTATCCGCGAAGTCTTTAAGGCTTTTGCTTTTGAACCTATTGAAACTCCGTCGCTTGAAAACCTCTCCACCCTCATGGGTAAGTATGGCGAAGAGGGCGACAAACTGCTTTTTAAAGTGCTCAACTCGGGCGACTTTATGGATGGTGTGGATTTTGATCAGGACTACCGTAAGGTGGCCGCCAAGATTTGCGACCGCGGCCTCCGCTACGACCTTACCGTGCCTTTTGCCCGTTTTGTGGTGCAGCATCGCGACCAGCTCACCTTCCCCTTCCGCCGTTACCAGTTGCAGCCCGTGTGGCGTGCCGACCGTCCGCAGAAGGGTCGCTACCGCGAGTTTTACCAGTGCGATGCCGACATGATTGGCAGCACCTCGTTGCTCAACGAGTTGGAGCTGGTGCAAATGATTGACGCTGTGTTCCAAAAACTCGGCATCGAAGTGACTCTCAAGGTGAACAACCGCAAAGTGCTGGCCGGTATTGCCGACCTTATTGGCGCGCCCGACAAGTTGGTGGACATCACCGTGGCCATCGACAAGCTGGACAAGATTGGCTTGGACAATGTGCGGAAGGAACTTGCCGAGCGCGGACTTACCGAAGCCCAGATTGTGGCTCTTGACCCCGTGTTCAACCTCAGTGGCGAGGCTACCGACAAGCTGGCTCAGCTATCAACCCTTTTCCAGGGCAACGAGGTGGGCACCAAGGGCGTGGAAGAACTCAACGAACTCTTTGGCTATATTGCCCAGGTGCAGCCCCAGTGCCATGTGGAGCTCGACCTCACTTTGGCTCGCGGACTTAATTACTACACTGGTGCAATCTTTGAGGTAAAGGCACACAATGTAAGTATCGGAAGCATCTGCGGTGGCGGTCGTTACGACAACCTTACGGGAATCTTTGGTATGCCCGATGTGAGCGGTGTGGGTATCTCCTTTGGTGCCGACCGCATCTATGATGTGCTTACCGAGCTGGAGAAATTCCCTGCCAACCTTGGTCAGTCGGCTCAGGTGCTGTTTATCAATTTTGGTGCCGAAAGTATGCCTTATTGCATTGGCTGTGCCGCCAAGTTGCGCAAGGCTGGCGTGAGCACCCTCATCTATCCTGATGCTGCTAAGATGAAGAAGCAGATGGAGTTTGCCAACAAAAACCGTGTGCCCTACGTGGTGTTTGTGGGTGAGAGCGAGATAGCTGCCAACAATGTGACAGTGAAGAATATGGCTGAAGGTACGCAAGAAACTATGGCTATCGACCAATTAGTTGAGATGTTGGGTGTTAAATGCTAAATAGGATAATGAAAAAGAAAATTCTGTTTTTTGCTTTGATAGGCTTGCTGTCGGCAGTAGGGGCTAAGGCGCAAGACGTGGTGCACGACACGATTGTTAGGGTGGTGCGTGATACCGCATACGTGCGTGTGGTGGATAGCAGTGCTATCAAGATGTTGCAGGACAAGTTGACCCTGGCCGAGGAGAAGGACCAATTCTATAAGTCCATCCTCACCAATTCGGGTGTTGACAAGAACAAGATAGAGGCCGACCGTGACCATTATCGCCATTTGGTGGATTCGTTAAGATCGCAGGTGCGTGAGTGTGAGTTGGACAATGTGCGCAAAGAGGAGGCCAACAAGTATCTTGCCCAGCGTGCCAAAGATGCCGAAGGTAAGGTGGCCGAGGCTACCAATAGAAAGAAGAAGGTGAGGGCCATTCAGGGCATTGCCATGCGTTTTTATCGCACACCCAACTACGAGGTGCGTCTCTCCCCGGTATTGGCACCCGACGGCACCCATACCGGCACCTACGATAAGATTTTGCGCAATCGCAATGCCGGCAATATGGAGTTTGACTTTGTTACGGGCGCATCGGTTATGCTATGGGATATGACCCAGTACTTCAACAAAGGACACGAGTCGAAAGAGCTGCTCGAAGGCAAGATAAAAACTCCCGATATTCGCAAGTTTGACCAAGATTTTGCCTACGACCTGGGCATCTATGTGGGTTTTGGTGGAAGCAACCTCTTCAAGAACTTTTATCTCGGACCCTCGTTCCGATTTGTTGACTTCTTTTACCTCACGGCGGGCATCAATATTGCCGAATACACGGTGTTGGTGTCGGGCTACCATGAGGGCAGCAAACTTATCAGCGAAACTATCGATGATGTTACTGCCAAGTCGTGGCTTGTAAAACCCTTCATCTCCATGAGTATCGATCTTGATTTCTTGTCGTATATTAAGAAATAGCTTAGTGGCTTAATTGTTTAGTGGCTTAGTCGTTGCTTCGCTTGGTTGCCTTCAACGGCTAAGCCATTAGTTTAAATATAACCGTCATGAGAAAAATAATTTTTACAGCATTTGTCTTGCTAGCCTCAGTGTTGAGTGCCAACCCTGTAGGACGTAACGACGCCATACTTGTGGCCAAGAAATTCTGGCAGTCGTCATTGGAGCTCCAATGGGAGGGCATGGAAGATGTCTCTTCGCAAGTGGGCATCAGCCAACTATATGTTTTTGCCAATCCGCAGGGCGGTTTCGTTATCGTATCGGCCTACGACTGTGTGCTGCCCATCTTGGGCTATTCCGCCTCATCGGTATTCGCCCTCCCAGTGCCCGACAATGTGCAAAATTGGTTGGAAGGCTATGCGTGGGAAATCAGCCAGTTGCACCAGCACGAAGTGGAGGCCTCGCCTTGCGTAAAGGCCGAATGGAAGCGATATTTGGCGGCAGATGACGCCCCTCTTCCCGCTTTGCTAACGACGGTGTCGCCTTTGCTCACAACCACCTGGAGCCAGGGCACCTACTACAACAGCCTTTGCCCCACCGATGCCACCTCGGGCCAGCATACTGCCACGGGTTGTGTGGCAACGGCCATGGCACAGGTGATGAAATATTGGAATCACCCAGCTCAGGGACGAGGCTCGGAAAGCTACACCCATCCCACTTATGGTTTTTTGAGTGCGAACTTTGGTGCCACAACATACGACTGGTCACACATGCCCAATGTGCTGAACAATGCCAGCACCACCCAGCAGGTGAATGCAGTGGCCACGTTGATGTATCATGTGGGTATTTCTATCGTGACCAACTACGGACTGTCCGCTACGGGTGGTAGCGCTGCCGATGTGATGTCGAGTAGCGGTATCAACTACCCCTGTGTGGAAAATGCGCTACGACAATATTTCGACTATAGTCCCCAGGTGTTTGGCGCACGTCTCAATGGTATGGGTGACGACCGCTGGCGCGCCATGTTGCGCCATGAATTGGATAGTGCGCGTCCTGTGGTTTATTCGGGTTTTGACCTTTCGGGTGGTCACTGTTTTGTGTGCGACGGTTATGATTCTCAGGATCATTTCCACTTCAACTGGGGCTGGGGTGGCACCAGCAATGGCTATTTTGCCATTGGTTCGCTCAACCCTTCGGTGGGTGGTATCGGAACCAATGCTTCCTCCACATTTAATCTCGACAATATGGCCTGTTTCGGCATTCGTCCGGCCTCTCGTGCCAATCCATCCACCTCGGTGGTGTCGGTTGCGGCCGATGATGCTACGCATGCCACCATTACGGGTTCAGGCACTTACACCAACTTTACCGACCTGGTGACACTTAATGTGTCAACCACTGATGGCTATCGTTTTGACCATTGGAGCGATGGCTCACGCAAGCTCCCGCGTCAGTTCTGGGCCAACGGAAATGTAAGCCTTACCGCGCATATCGTTCCGGTTGTGGGCGACACCATCACTTATTGTGGCAATGCTCATGAGGGCAATCTTATGAACCGCTATTTCGCTATCAAGGTCAACGCATCCGACCTCCCATCCGGCCAGTCGCTCAAGAGTGTGCAGCTCTTCAACCCTTACGAGGGCGACTACACCATCCGTATCTATGCTGGCGACACCTACTCGCCTGGCACCCAAATCTATGAGGAGACCTTCCACTTGCCAGGGTCAACTCGGTGGGAGACTATGCGTTTTAGTCAGTTGGTTCCCGTGTCCAACACCAGCAACCTATGGATTGTAGGTCGTTGTGTAGGTAATAACTACCCAATCCCTGTCACCACTTATTGCGGCAACCAAAATGGAGGATGGACCTCTACCAATGGTGTTGTATGGTCTCAGCTCACCGATATGACCGTGATGTTCAGAGCCATATTTAGCCAGCCTACCGATGTTGTCATCACTGCTGTTGCTGCCGATACTGCTCAAGGCCATGTTCAAGGTGGAGGGCGCTATGCCTTGGGCGAAACCTGTGTGCTTACGGCAATTCCTACCGGCGACAATATCTTCGACCATTGGAATGATGGCAACACCGACAATCCCCGCACATTCACTACCTCTGCCGCCGCCACCTATACGGCTCATTTTTCAAATTGCGGTATTGCGTCGCTTCCTGCCACGCAAGATTTTAGTGCGGGTCTTGACTGTTGGACAACCTACAGCGCATCCTCATCCAATGCCGATGCGATGACCGTCGTCAGTCAGTCCAGCTGGTGGGGCACGGTGGATTATTTCCAATTCTCCAGCCAGAGCTATTCTTCTGCTTACGACCAATATTTGATTTCGCCCCGTATATTGGCTCCCAATGCTATCGATATGACGCTCAGTTACCGTTGCCAAGGCTCTACCGAGACCTTCAATGTGGAGTATTCCACAACGAACAATGCACCCAGTAGCTTCACTCATGTTTTGCGCAGTAAAACGGCTACTTCTACCACTTGGGACACCGTGCAGGTGCAGGTGCCAGCCGAAGCAAAATATATAGCCATCCACTACACTACCAATCACGGATATTTCTTGCTTATCGATGATATTCAGTTGGTCGGGCAACCCTTGCCAAACCACACTGTTACAGTGGTGTCTGAATCGCCAGCGATGGGTTCTGTTACGGGTGGAGGTGTCTTTGAGGAGGGCACTCCCATAACCATTGAGGCATTGCCGAACAGTTGCTATGCGTTCACTCATTGGCAAGATGGCAACACCCAGAATCCTCGCACTGTGGTGGTGACTGGCGATGTTACTTTCACGGCATCGTTTACACCCCTTGTGGCGTATGGGTATGAGAACCAATCGTTCTGCGACAGCGCATCATGGAACGGCTCCTGGTATTTTGCCGATCTTACTACCCTCACGGATACCCTTGTTACGGCACAAGGGTGCGACTCTCTGCTAACGATTAATCTTATTGTCAACCATAGCGTATTGGTCGATACTACCATTGTCGCAGATAGTGCTTATACAATCGACGGGGTGACTTATTACGAATCAAACACCGTGGTACAGCATCTGGCTACAACGAGCGGATGCGATTCGTTGGTGACGATACATTTGATTGTCAATCAGCCAGAGGTATTATATACTGTTACGGCTCTTTCGGAAAATGATGACTATGGCTTTGTTTCGGGTGGCGGGCAATATGCCGAGGGTGAGTTGGTGGAATTGATTGCTGTGCCCGCCGAGGGGTATGTGTTTGAACGTTGGGACAATGGAGAAACGCAGAACCCTTACCCATTGTTTGTAGTAAGCGACACTACCATAGTGGCTCATTTCAGTTTGGCTCAAGGCATTGTTGATAAATGGTCTCAAGTTAGCATTCGTTGCGAAGATCGTCGCCTGGTTGTACTGAACGCCGAAGGTCGCAGTTTGGATGTGGTAGATGTGATGGGTAGAAAAGTGGCGCATGTGTCTCAAGCCTCATCTTTGCAGGTGTTGACAATGCCATATCAGGGTGTTTATTTCATCTGGTTAGATAATACCATTGCCAAGAAAGTGATGGTAAGATAAAAAAAAGGTCGCCACTCGGCGACCTTTTTTATTGTACTATAAGTAAACTATTTGTAGAGCTTTCCATCTTCAAATTTAAGGGTGGGGTAGGAGGTGCGAAGGTCTTTCACCGACCCCTCGATGGTGCTGCCACCCGAGGTGGCAAAGGGAATGATGGTCTTACCTTCCAGGTTGTGTGCTTCAATAAAGGTGTTAATGATGTGGGGTGCCACATACCACCACACGGGGAAGCCGACATATACGGTGTCGTACTGGTCCATAGTCTCAACCTTGCCCACCATTTCGGGGCGGGATGCCTTGTCGTTCATCTCAATGGTGGAACGGCTCTGTTTGTCGCGCCAGTCGAGATCGGCAGGAGTGTAAGGAGTGGTGGGTTTGATTTCAAAAAGGTCGGCATTGTTCTCTGCTGCAATCTGTTTGGCCACTTTTGCAGTGATGCCAGAAGCTGAGAAATAAGCCACGAGGGTTTTCTGCGTGTTCATAATAGTGTTGTTGAATATTAATAAATGAAAAAAGAGAGGGCTCTGCCAGAGCTTGCCCTCTCATAAGATTCTTTTCAAAGAACTATTTCTTGAAATAGCGGTTGTAGAGGCCCTGGAAAGCCTTGCCGTGACGTGCCTCGTCGCGAGCCATCTCGTGGACGGTATCGTGGATAGCGTCGAGGTTGAGGGCTTTAGCGCGCTTAGCCAGGTCGGTCTTACCCATGGTAGCGCCGTTCTCGGCATCGATGCGCATTTTGAGGTTCTTCTCGGTGCTGTCGGTAATCACTTCGCCGAGGAGTTCGGCAAATTTAGCAGCATGTTCGGCCTCTTCGTAAGCGGCCTTCTCCCAATAGAGACCGATTTCGGGATAACCCTCGCGGTGAGCAACGCGGGCCATAGCCAGATACATACCTACTTCGCAGCATTCACCATTGAAGTTAGCACGGAGGTCAGCCATAATGTCTTCAGGAGCACCCTGAGCTACGCCTACAACGTGTTCGGCAGCCCAAGTGAGGGTCTCGTCCTTCATTTCCTGCATGGGTTTACCGCAGAGGGGGCATTTTGCGGGCATTACTTCAGCTTCTTCAATGTGGCCACAAACGGGGCAGATAAATTTCTTCATAGTATATTTTTTGTTTAGTTGTTTAATTGTTTAGTTGCTTAGTTGTTGTCACAGCGGATAATCAACTAAGCAACTAAACATAAAAGCCCAATTAAGTATCTGGGCTTCAAAAGCATTTTAGTCGAGTACCAGGCTTGGTGCAGTATAAATACGGGTTGCCAGTTCCTGATTGAGCATATAAAGGCTCTTGGGGTCGGAACCGAAAAGCTCCATCTTGGTAATCATGTCGCGAGCGTTGGTCTCTTCTTCGCCCTGCTCCTTGATGAACCAGTCGAGGAACTGCATGGTGCGGAAATCCTTCACCTCATAAGCGACAGCATAGATATTGTTGATGAGTGAGGTCACGTATTCCTCATGGGTGAGACCTGCGCGGAGCACATCCATGTCGCATTTAAACTCCTTGTCGGGCTGGCCGATAACGAAGAGGGTTACGTTGCAGTCGTTGTTCTGCAAATATTGGTAGAACAGCATTGCGTGGTCACGCTCTTCCTGCGCCTGAATACGATACCAGTTGGCGAAGCCCTTGAGGCCGCGACGCTCGAAATAATTGCTCATGTCGAGATAAAGGTAAGCAGAGTAAAACTCCTTGTTGATTTGATCGTTGAGCAGATCAGCTACTTTCTTGTTAATCATAATGGTGTGTTTTAGATATTGTTGATATGGTTTTTCAAACATTGAGGGCACGTGCCGTGGTAGTAGATGTGGATTGAATTTACCTCAAAATCGCACAAATGTGGATTGTCTAATACGATTGGGTCGGCCCCCTCGGACAGAGGCACATCGTGTATGGCACCGCATTTGTCGCAGAGGAAGTGTCCGTGCATACTGGTGTCGGCATCAAATCGGACATTCTTCTCGTCAATCTTTATCACCTGAATGGCTCCGCTCTCCAGAAACAGCCGCAAAGTGTTATAGACTGTGGTGCGCGACAGGGTGGGCATTGAGGGCGACAGCGCCCAAAAAATCTCATCTGCCGTGGGGTGTGTCCTGTTCTTCAGCAAGTAGTCCATGATGGCAATGCGCTGCTGCGAGAAGTGAATTCCCTTATCTGAAAGATATTTTCTTGCCTCTATCATTTTAGATTAATTGCTGATTATTAATTTTTTTGTTTAAAATATTTGTAATTATTTCAAATTTCAATTGATTGCAAAATTACAACTTTTTTTTGAATTGCCAAACTTTTTTTTGTAAATAACATTATTCATCAAATTCAGTTTTCAACACATTAGCATAATTTCATCTTGTTGTCAGCTTTGCTATTCACATAGCCCGCCACGCTTGTTCGTTAGCTCCGTTGGGCCGCAAACCTTTGTCTCTGCACTGCAATCTGCTCAAAGCAAGCCTCAAAATCATTAGAAACTTGTTGGATGAAAAGATAAAAGCTTGTTATTAAAATTCCTCCAGCGAGTATTAGAAATCAATTTTTAGAAGTTACTCGAAAACTATTTTTCTTTAGATATGGAAAAAAAAGTGTATCTTTGCAATGACTATTGTGTGGGCGAATGTGCGCATAAGTATAATAATTAATCATTTAACTATGTCGTTTCGTAAGACAGTCTCATGGATTTTCCTTCCGTTCACAATGTGGTATGCGGTAGGTGTTTGGTTTCGTAATCTGATGTTTAACATTGGTCTCAAAAAGCAGGTAGCTCCTGACGTGACCACGATAGGTGTTGGCAACATCTGTGTCGGTGGATCTGGTAAGACCCCGCATGTGGAGTATCTCATCCGGCTGCTGCAGGACGACTATCGTGTGGCCGTGCTGAGTCGGGGATACAAGCGCAAGAGCAGTGGTTTTGTGCTAGACGATGGCACCCACAATGTGGCCCAGCTGGGCGATGAGCCAGCCATGATTGCCTCCAAATATCCCAAAGTGAAAGTGGCAGTGTGCGAGAAACGTGTGTTCGGTGTGAACAAGCTGATGGCATTGGATCAGCCCCCGCAGGTGATTCTGCTCGACGACTCATTCCAACATCGTTATATTAAGCCCACAATCAATTTGTTGCTGACTAGCTATAATAAACCGTATTATCAAGATAGTATCATGCCTTACGGCGATTTGCGCGAAGGCCGTTCGGCTCGCTTCCGCGCCAATATCATTATCGTAACGGGCACTCCGGCCAACCTCAATCCTATTGAGAAGCATAATATTGTCAATCAGCTTGATTTGCAGCCGTACCAGAAAGTGTTCTTCAGCACTGTCAAATATCTTGATCCAATGCCGTTGATGGGCGGCCAGCGTCTGCCTTTGAGTACGGTGGAAAGTGCTTTGGTGCTGACGGGCATAGCTAACCCGGATGCCATGATAAAGTATGTGAGCGAGCATTGCGCTGTGGAGCAGATGGTTTTTGCCGACCATCACCAGTTCACCAGTGGCGATATTAAGCATATTAATCGAGCCTTCTCGCAAATGCCAGGTGATCGCAAGGTGATTATTACCACAGAGAAAGATGCTGTGCGTATGCGTCCTATGGTAGAGAAAGGTCTGTTGGAGGGCTTGCCTATTTATTACCTTCCCATTGAGGTATCGCTCGACAATCGACCCAATATGGATTTCGATCAAAGCGTGAAAGGGTTGGTCAACAGCAATATCCTCTTTGTAAACAAGATGAAGACTACTAAATTCGAATGGTAATAAAATAGTGGTCTGTGATAAGGGTATGAGACTTGACAATTGTCGGGCGCAATCGCAGATCGCCAATCATGATAAAAAATGACAATAGAAATTTGTTCGCCTTCGCGTCAGTCGGCCGTCAATGCTAAGGCTGGTGGCGCAAAGCGCATTGAGTTGTGTAAGGAACTGGAAATAGGTGGTACTACGCCTAGTCGTGACGACATTGAATATTGTGTGAAAGAACTGGGTTTGAGAACCCACGTATTGGTGCGTCCACGTGGTGGCGACTTCTGCTATACCGATGCCGAATTTGAGCAGATTTGTAGCGAGGTAGTGATGTGCCGCGAGGCGGGTGCTCACGCAGTGGTGGTGGGATTCCTCACCCCTGAGGGCAGAATCGACACCGAGAAGACCCGTCGTGTGGTGGAACTTGCTTCCCCTATGGAGGTCACCTTCCATCGCGCTTTCGATGAGATGAGCCAAGACTCACTGGAGGCTTTGGATCAAGTGATAAGCTGCGGTTGTCATCGTATCCTCACCTCAGGATGCAAACCTTCGGCCGAGCAGGGCATCGACACACTGCGGCGGATAGTGGAGCATGCTGCTGGCCGCATCACCATTTTGGCAGGTGCCGGTATCACTCCGGGTAATGCTGCTGTGATTGAGCGTGCGACTGGCGTTACTGAAGTTCACGGCTCTTGCAAACACACGCTCCCTGATGGTACTGTGGAAACCGACGCCCACATAGTCAGTGCGTTGATTGACAGTTTGAAATAAATATTAGGTTAATGAAGTTAATGGAGTTTCGAAGTTTATAAGTGGGACGGAAGCCAATTAAACGTTTACTTTAACCGGGGCGAAAGTTACTTCATCAACTACATCAACTTCATTAATAATATCAACCTTTCAACCTTCATATATTGCAAAACATTATTATAAAATGAAAAATAAATCCACACTCTCGCTATTGGCCGCATTGATGCTGCTGATAGTTGGTTGCAGACACAACCCCCACTTTATCGACGACCGCGACTATCGCGACCAGGTCCATCAAGATTTCCTCCAGCGTCAAACCTTGGCGCAAGGCCGTGCCGACGCCCTCTTCGGCGGCATGGACACCCTCAGCAACATGGAGCGCGAAGCTTTGGAATTCCTCTATGCCTATATGCCCTACAGCGATTTGGCCGACTATGACCAGCAGTTCTATCTCGACCAGATCCGCACTGCCTTTGCCGCTCGCGACACCTTCAGCTGGGGTAAGACCATCCCTGAGGATGTTTTCCGTCACTTTGTGTTGGTGTATCGTGTTAACAACGAAAATCTTGACACTGCCCGTATATATATGTTCCACCAGCTGAAAGACCGCGTGAAAAATATGACCATGGAGCAGGCTGCCCTTGAGGTCAATCACTGGTGCCATGAGTATGTGGCCTATCGCGCTGCCGATGCTCGCACCTCCGCTCCTTTGGCCACCATGCGCACCTCGCTGGGTCGCTGCGGTGAGGAAAGCACCTTCACCGTCACCGCTATGCGTGCTGTAGGTATTCCCGCCCGCCAGTGCTACACCCCCCGCTGGGCACACTGCGACGACAACCACGCCTGGGTTGAAGTATGGGTGGATGGCGAATGGAAGTTCCTCGGTGCTTGCGAACCCGACCCCGAGCTGAACATGGGATGGTTCTCCGTGCCCAGCACTCGTTGCCTGATGGTCCACAGCAAGGCCTTCGGCCGTTACCATGGCGATGAAGAAGTGGTGAAAGAAACCGCTCTTTATAGCGAGCTTAACCTCCTCTCGCACTATGCGCCCACCAAGCATGTGGTTGTTACCGTCACCGATGCCCAGGGCAAACCCATGCAGGGTGCCACGGTGAAGTTCAAGATGTACAACTATGCCGAATACTACACCTTGGCCACCTATAAGGCCGATGCCGAAGGCAAGGCTCGCCTAACCACCGGTCTCGGCGACCTTTTGGTGTGGGCCACCGACGGAACCTATTATGATTATGCCAAACTAGATGTGCGCCAGCAGGATGGCGTCACCCTGCGCCTCACCCGTCAGGGCGGCAGTGAGTATGTTGACAATTTGGAAATTGTGCCCCCTGAGGCTGGCCAGGCTAAGGTGGTGGCCAGCGATGCAGCTGCCGATGCCAATGCCAAACGCATTGCCTACGAAGACTCTATCCGATCTGCCTATATGTCCACTTTCCCAACCCAAGAGAATTACCTTCAGTTAGTTGACAAACACAACTGCGGCGCTGGCATCTTCACAGATGCACAGCTGTGGGAGATTATCCAGAAATCGGAAGGCAACTATGCCGAGGTGATTAAGTTTATCAATAATTATTTCTGTAGAACAAGGGCATTCGACCACATTTATGACTACTTGAAGTCATATTCTGATAAGGATTTGCGCGATGTACCCGCAGAGATGTTCGAAGCTCAGCTTACTGGTTTTAACTTTGGTAGAACTACCCAGGCAGGTCGCATCATCGAAGTCTCGTATGATGTCTATAAGCAAGGCATCATGCCTGCCCGCATCAGCAACGAGCTTATCCGCGACTGGCGCAAGCCTTTGGCCGAGGCACTCAAGGCCATCAGCAGTGTTGATGAACTCAAGGCCTGGACCGTGAAAAATATTGCCGTTGACGATACCGGCAACTACTACAACTGCCCCATCTCGCCCATGGGCGTTTATCAACTGCGCCATGCCGATGCCCACAGCCGCGACATCTTCTTCGTGGCTGCCTGCCGTGCGTTGCTCTTCCCTGCCTATCTCGACAATGCCACCAACACCATCTTCGTTTATCGCAACAACACGTGGGAGAAACTGGCTTTTGTGGCCGAAACTCCTGTGCAACCTACCGCCCAGCTAACCCTTACTTACCGGGGCGGAGAACCCAAAGTGCCTGTGTATTACCCGCACTTCACCATTCAGAAGTTTGTAGATGGCGATTTCGTGACCTTTGATTTCGAAGACGATCCTCGCATGGCCACCTTCCCCGCCACCCTGCAACTCGAACCGGGCTACTACTGCCTAAGCACAGGCAATCGCTATCCCGAAGGCGATGTGCTCAACCGTATGGAGTTCTTCACTGTTGCTGATGGACAGGCATTGTCAAAGGAAATCATCATTCGTCCTTTGGTGGAGCGTCAAGGCGTTGCCGAAGGTCAGATTGACAACAAACTGACTGTTGTCGAAGGTGTTTCTGTTGCCGACTATGCAGGCAAAAAAGGTGCTGTGCTTGCCTTTATGGGCACCCACCGCGAACCCGCCAAACACTTGGTGAAAGAGATGTTGCAGCACAAATCCGAGTTTGTGAAGTGGGGTGGCAAAACCTTTGCCACAACCACCGATGCTAAGAATCCGGAACTGCTTCAACTGCAGAATACCGATATCAAGTGTATGGAGACTGGTGCAAAGTCTCAGTTGGAGACAGCTGTGGCCCAGGCGCTCAAGATTGACAGATATGAGTATCCCTTGGTGGTGTTTGTTGATCAGGAAGGCAATATCCGATTCCATAGCACAGGCTATAAGATTGGCCTGGCTGAATTGCTGTTGAAATATTGCAAATAATTTCCGCAAAGCTTAATCAGCAACGGGGTGCAAGTCAAATTGGTTGGCTTGCACCCCGTTGTTGATTTGTAGTATGAACCCGAGTTCGGTTGTACATTGTAGTCGATAAAACAGCCTCTCACTTCCAGTGAAGTTCCAATGAGGCTCCACCTCATAACCCTTATCCATCCCATATCCATCCACTATCCGTCCCACATCCATCCATTATTGCTCCAATGTATCCATACTGCGAATAAACACTAAACTTCGGCTTAGTAAGGCCTATGGTGCGAAGCTGCCATGGCGGTGCATCGATTTTTTTTTGCCCATGATTAATCAAACTTGGGTTGTGGAGGCAAGACCTATTCTTTCACCAGCTTCAGGGTGTGGGAGCCTTGGGGGGTGAGGATCTGCACGAGGTAGTTGCCGTTGGGCAGGTCGGAGAGGTCGAGGGAGTTGGTGTGGCGGAAGGAGGCAGC
>JAKSMO010000068.1 GCA_024400545.1 Bacteroidales bacterium
CCATCGGCATGCAAGAAGACGCCAACGGCTTCTTCTACCACTTCCATACCGTGGCCGGCCTAGCCTACCATTTATAATGCTGTCGTGTAAGAGGAGTGTCGCTGATTTTGCGGGGGTCTTACAGAGATGCTGCGGTCATGCTACGGTGCTATTGCCGTAGCATCACCGTAGCATGACCGTAGGATTACCGTAGAATCAGCGAAGCTTTTGTGTCTTTGCTGTCGTGGTTGGGTATTCCGAAACGGATGCCGCCCACTATTTACATCCCTTAATTCTCTCTGGAGAGGAGGGAAAGCAGGCGGATGAAAAGGTTGATGATGTCGAGGTAGATATCGAGAGCGCAGTCAATGGCGTTGTCGATGGTCTTCGGATAGATTTGCGATTTGGCGATGTCGTAGCCGATATAGCCGGAGAAGATGATCACGAACAGCCAGTCGAACATAGCACCGTGGTAGTGCAGCAGGAAGGTGGCCACCAGCTCGGCAATCACGCCCACCAGCAGGGCGATAAACAGTGTGCGACCCAACCCCATGAAAAGTTGGGGGCGAACCAGGCCGAGGAGCACCATGGTGGCGGTGACAATGCCGGTGAGCAGCAGGGCTTTAGTGACAATGGCGGCGGGCAGCATGGGCACGAGCACGCACAGCACCACACCCATGGGCAGCACCAACAGGTTGAAGCCTAGGAATGAGAGGATGGGCTTGTCGGAAAGTTGTGCCAGTAGGATGCCGCCGAAGGCCAGCACGGCATAGCCGATGAAGAATACCCAGCGGTTCATGTTGGCCACCATCTGCATGATGGGTTCGGCCAGGAAGGCCACCATGGCGGCATTGGCGAGGAATCCCCACACCAGGGTTGCCAGCATCACGGCGTTAAAAGTGCGGGCATCTACTTGGTCGAAAGCGCCCGAGTTCAGTCGTTCTTCTTTGCGGCTGCCAATAGCAGCCAGTACATTGGTTTGTGCCATATTCTTAATATTTTAGATTTTAGATTTATGAGTTCCGGGTGCGGCCACCTTAAACTTTTATACCTTTATACTCCTATACTTTTATACCCCCAACCATTTATTCTTCTTGCAATTTCTGTGCCAAAGCGAAGTATTCTGCCGCTTTGTCATCCTTGCCCCAGTCCTCGTAGAGGAGGGCCAGGTTGTAGGCTGCGTTGGCATCCTCGTCATCGTCTTTCAGCGCCTGGAGGAAAGCGGTTTCGGCATTCTCGTTGTCGTGCATGTTGGCATAGCATATACCGCGTTGGCAATGAACGCCATAGTATTCGGAGTCGAGCTGCAGCACGTGGTCGAAACACTCAAGGGCATGGTGGTAGAAATCGGCCAACTCGGGGATTGCTACATTCAGCGTGGCCTCCTCAGCTTCGGGATGCTCTTGGTAATACTGAATACGGGCGCGCTCAAAGGCCAAGTCCTCATAACGGAGTGCCTCCGCTATGTCGTTCATTCCCATATCAAACCATGCGCTGGGATCATTCTCGTCTCCTTCAGCCACGCGAATGATTCGCTGATTTTCTTTTGATTTGCCCTCGCGTAGTGCGGCCATTTCTCTTTCCAGCACGGCAATCATATCCGTCTCTTGCAATTTTTCTAATAAACCCATGCGTTTTTTATTTTAGATTTTAGATTGTAGAATGTAGAGTTCCGGGTGCGGGACTTATTTGCGCGGCAGCCCACTCTACATTCTACCCTTTACATTCTACATTCTCAAGTATTCCCTCACATCCCCAAAGTCCATGTCATCTACTAGCACGCGGCCTTTGGTCACATGGCCTAGGAAACAGCAGTTCACTCTGGCCTCGTCCATCTTGTTGAGGAAGAAGTCGTCCTGCTTTTCGTCCAGCGACACCACGAAGCGGCCGGGCTCTTCGCCAAAGAGGAACGAGTCGAGGCGTATCTCTCTGCAAGTGAGGATGTCAAATCCGATTCCGGCACGGCTGCCATCCACCAGTGCGGCAAACAGTCCGCCATCCGCCACGGGGCGCATGGTGGTGATTACGCCGCCGTCTTTCAGGCTGCCGAGTATCAGTTCCAGATATTCTATGTCTTCGGCCAAGGTGGTCATCTTCACCGGGTCGGCCACAATGTGCAGGCATTTGCGGGCATATTCAGAGTTGAGAAACTCGGTGCTCACGTTGCCCACCATATAGAGTATCTCGCTGCGCGAAAACGATTCATTCTTAGAATTTTCTCCCTGTCCGTTCACGATCTCGTGTGCCAAGGCTATGCAGTCCTTCACTTTGGGCTCCTTGATGCTCTTGTGGCTGTCGTCGCTGCCGGAGTAAAGGTATTCGTGCTTTTCCACCACATGATGCTGACCTTTCAGCCAGCCATAGAGGCTCTGCTGCTTGCCGTTGGCTTCCCACATAGCCAGCAAGGTGCTCAGTTCCTGCACCGTAGGCATACGGCCAATGATGCACTCCACCTCCTCTAGCGCAGGCTGTGAAATGCCCATGGCCTCCACCAACTCGGGTGTGAGGACTTCTTCGGTATTATGTATTTGCTCTTCTGGCATATTTTAATAACGACAGAACCGCATTTTTAGTACACCCGAAGGCAAAAAAAGGAGTCGGTCAAAGGCTAGAAGCCTATGCTGATGCCGAATTCGTGCAGCAATCCGTTCTGATACATGGGCAACAGGTTGGCTGTGAATCCCACATTCTTAACCAAGCCCTTGGGCAACACTATGCCCAGTCCCACGTTTAGCTTCCATGGGTTGAGATATATGCCATAACGTGCACTCAGATAGTCAGATGTCAATATGTTGTAGGTTGGTGACAGTCGGAACTGCCAGCCGATTTTCGCTTCCCCATTGGGATGATAATTCCATGAGAGAGGCAAAGCCAGATTCAGTCCGCAGATGGTTTCGGTGGCGTTGCGGGTGAAGACGTTTATCGCATAGGAGTCGCCGGCTGTACCGGGATAACCTGTACCTTTGATCTGGTAAAGTCTTTTCTGTGTCACAGCCACATCCATTCTCTCCAGATAACCCTCCACGGCCAGGCCTACAGCCAGTCGGCTTCTACTATTGGATGCTACGGTTACATCCACACCCACATTGCCGCTCACCATCTGCAACGGATTGGCAGAGAATGTACTGGAAGCATCGTCTGTTATTTCGTCTATCCCTAGTTGGTTGTTGCCTATCACGTCCCAATTCTGAGTGGCGGCTCCGGTGGTGTTGGCAGTCAGCATGGCAGAGAATCGCAGTCGTTGGTCTGCCATGGGCAAATTTGCTTCGGCCAAATCCAGAGGATATAGTCTGATTGGGACTTCTTTAATGTCGGATGGTGTGTGCGTTGCCATTTGTGCAAAATCCTCAACAGGAGTGGGCTGAGGTTGTACTGCGTAGTTTTCAAGGATTGGTTCGGCGAAGTCTTCGGTGGCAAGGGCGCTTGGCCCAATAGTTGTTTCCGAATGGCGCTTGGCCACATGCGAGGTGGGCATTGGAGTTTGTTGTGCAGGTTCAGCCTTGGGCTCAGTCAGGGCCGCGTTGCTATGGTTTTCTGCAACAACGACTTCTGTCTGGGGCTGTGGTGTGGGGGACACTACCATTAGACTAATGGCCGAAATCAGCACCAGGCATCCCGCAATGGCCGCCACGCGGCGTTGCTGACGTGCCTTGTGCCGTAGGCTGCTGGCCAAGGAGTCTTGCTGGCGCCGGTCCTCGCCATATTGTTTCAAAAGTTGTTCTAAATCATTCATTTTCTTGTCTCCTCGCTAGGTGCTTCCATTATTTTGCGCAAAGTGGCATAAGCGCGGCTCATTATCGTATCCACATTGCTGATGCTCAAGCCCATGATTTCGGCTATCTCGGCACTGGACTTTTGCTCTTGGTATTTCAAATCTATCAATTTGCGTTGCCGCTCAGGCAGTGCGGCAATGGCTTCTGTCAGCCGGTCGTAGATTGTGTTGTCAGTATCTTCAGCCAAGCCCATTTTCGCCACAGCATTTTGCTCAATATGGCTGTGCCTCAACTTGTCAAGGCACTCATGCTGCAGTGCCCGCATGGCATAGCCCTGGGCGTTCTTCATCATGCCCAGCCGCCAGCGCATGCGCCAGAGTTTGGTCAAGGTGTCCTGCACAGCGTCGGCTGCAGACTCCTTGTCGTGCAACATACGCTCCGCCACAACCCTCAGCCGGGGTTGCAGCGAAACGATTTCTTGTATGAACTTTTCGGTAGTGATGGCTAAAGTTTAAAAGAGTTCCATCCACAAACCGCTTTCGTACACGGTAAGAGATTCGGGATTTCCGCAGAAACTATAATCCTTAACGATTTTGATGACTTTGTATTTGAGGTCGACATCTTCCACATCCATCCAATTGTCATACAGGCAGACGCAATCGGTTTGACCTTGTTCGCCCACGTCCTCATGCACCACCAAAGTGTCGCCCGCATAGCTCAAATAATTATGGAAGGTTGGATTGTGGCCGCAGTCAAGATACATGTTGTGGTGCTCGATATGAATTGTGCGGTAATCCATTACAACCACTATAGAGTCTGTCTGAATCTCCTTGGTGGCCAAGTATTCAGCATCGGTACTCAACAGGCAGTCGCTGTGGCCTTCATTCGCCAGCCAAGGACTATCCCAAAAATCATCTTTAGAACATGCCCACAGCAACAGCAGCGCGACCAGGGAAAAACAAATCTTTTTCATAGTTAGATAAATATTATATTATTGAATTTTTCAAGAAACCATTAGAACGCCCAACCCAGCTTTATGCCGCCAGTGTACAAAATGAAATATGCCGGAGTGACGGTTGCCTGGCCTATGCCAGTCTCGGTCATGGGAATATGCAGGCCGCCATAGATGTCGAAAATCAGGCCACAGTTGGCCACCGACTGGCTACCGATGATGATGTTCATGCCAATTTGCTCGCCAGTGTAGGTGCGATTTTCGGTGAGGATGGTGCCGCCCTGGTTGCCGGTGAAGCAGTCGAAGGTGCGCCATTTGTGCACATAGGTGAGGCCGGCCTTGAGATAGGTGCCGCTAACCAGGAGGCCTTCGCGCTTCTTCTGTCGGCGCACATAATTTTTTTCGTTCATATCCCGAATGGTGGGGGCGATGCCGCCATGCTCGTAGATTGCCCTAATCCATGGAATTAGCCCCATTGTCCACCATTCGTCCAGCCGCACTGCCAAGAGGTATTTGGCCGACACCTGGGTGCCGAACATGCTCTCATCTACCCATGGCAGGTACGACCATTTGGCATCGGCATTGCGATAATAGGCATCTACTTCCAGTGCGAAGCCCTTGGCAAAGGTGTGCTCGTAGGAGATATAGGGTGTGGCGGTCAAGGCCGTGGGGAACAGGCTGAGTTTGAAATCGTTCCGATAACCTTTCAGCGTATCCTGCGCCTTTGCACCCATGCAGGCCAGCAGCATCATGATAATCAGATATCTATTTTTCATAATACCATCTGTTATACCAGCTGATGCCGGGATAAATAACTATATTGTCGTGATAGCTGCGACTTGTTCCACCCCAAAGTGTATCGCCATGGTGGCTAAGAAACACCGGGGGAAATTCATATTTAAACTTTGCCTCAGGTTTTGCGTCAATGCCATTGCTCCAATAGGAAAAGGCGAAATGGCCGGAATCATCAGTTATCGAGATGCCCACCTTGCCTAAGTGCTCATCCTGCACCACCAGCGTGTCGCCAGCCAAAGGTGTGGTCAAAGTGCTGTCGGCATAGAGGGTGCCACGGAGAACTGTTTTGGCGTCACTCTCCGGGAAGCAGCTCTGCATAGTCATGACGCAGACTGCCGCCATCACCATTCCCCAAAACGAGGGTCGGAATTTCTTGCTCGTATTCATAGTTTTAGCGATTAGTGATTGTTGAATAGTGAATGGTAAAAAACATTTGTCTGATTACCAATCACTGTTCACCGATTACTGATATAACGTGCAATCCGCCGAAATCTTACAGCAAGAATATTTTTTTTCATAAAATTTCATCAGCGCAGTAGGGTTACTGTGCCAACCTGCCGGTTTTTGCCATATTCGGCAGTTGTGTAGGTGCAGGTGTAAACGTAGGTCTCCTGACGGCAGGGCGAACCCTCGTAGGTACCGTCCCACGGCTGTAGGATATCGGTGGTGTGATAAACCAAGTCGCCACGGCGATCGTAAATCCATAGTTCGTAGTCGCTCACATTGTTGTAAGCTGGGCCGAAGGTGTTGTTGCTGCTCAGGCTGGGAGTGAACACATTGGGGAACATCAGCAAATGCCGCAGCACTTGCAGCGTCTTTTCTGTCGAGTCTTGGCACGAATTGTTGTAGGCTATCAGCTTCACCACTACCGAGTCGGCGTCCGGCCTTGCCGAGGCGTAGAGCCTCCGTGTGGTGTCGGCCTGAAGGATGCCATCAATAGCCCACTTTCTAGCCGTTGCATTGCGGCTGAGGTCTTGCGCCCAGTAGTCCAGTCGATCGGATGTGAGATGGCCGGGCCACACCTCCATGTCGGTATATATCTCTTTGATAGGGAGCACAAGAATGGTGTCGGACACAGGGCATTGTGGATCGTCGATGTAGGAAAAAAACAAGCGATAGCTATAGGTGACGATGCTGTCGGCATCTAGCCGCAGGAGGCCGCAGGTGTCGAAATATGGCAAGGGCTCACCCTCGCCCATCGTTTGCCAGGTAACGGCCACATTGTTGTTGTCCAAAAAGGTGCGTGAGCCCTCGGACTGAAGTGCCGAGTCGGCAAGCTGGAAGGTGTCCTTGTAGAAATAGTACGCATCGCCATGGCAGGTGTTGTACAGTTCATGGACGGACGAAGGCAGGGGGCGCACATGAAGATTGAGGCCCACTGTGGAGTCGCATCCGTTGGCGGCGGTGAGGGTAAGTGTATGGTAGCCGTCAGCGTAGATAGCGCTGTCGCCCACAAGGAAAGGCTCGCCTTGGCACACGGTGGCCTCCAATTCATGATGGGCATAGTGGTAGGTGGTGAGGTTGAGGACATAGTTATAGCAATCGTCTTCAGCATCGTAGGTGCCCGGCCGGTCGAATGTCTGCCCGCCCAGCTCATAACTTCTGCCATCGCAGATTGAATCAACTACAGTTATGAACGACTTGGCAAAGTCGAACTCCTGCCGCGAAATGTCGTAGCACTGGCCGTTGCCGACAATAGCTTTGAGTTGCGCCCAATGATGTCCCGGCAGGAAGTTGTGGGAGGGATTGTCCTGGCTATCGTATTCACCATCGTCGAACTCCCAGATGTATGAGGTACACGACTTGTCGGAAGGCTGGGTGTGCGCCGCATCGCTGGTCACCCTGCTTTGGTTGTGAAACTGCAGCTGGTAGTGGCAGCTGTCGATGCGGGATGACTCGAAAGTGAACTGGGATTGGGGATACTGGGCTGTGACAACGGTGCTGATAGTAAACCCACACTGAGGGCTATGAATAAAGGTACACTCGCACGAATAATCGCCAGCATCTGGGATTGTCAATGTGTCGGCAGTGCTCAATGTTTCGGACGGGTTGTCGGAACTATACCACCGATAGTTGAATCCCGCGGGGGCTCGGAGTGTCCCACTTTCGGCATCGCCACAAAACTCGGAAGAAATCAACTTATCCATGCCTCGCATGGCAAAATAGGCATAGCCGAAGTGGGCTCCGGCAGAGCAGTCGTAATTCTCAACCCACACATATACCCGCTGTCCATGCAGCGGGGCGAGGTCCAGTCCTACTGTCTGCCAGTCCATCCACACGATTCCATATTCGGGTACCTCTTGACAACCAGGAACGTTGTCCCCTGCCACAAAGGTGATGTCGTAGCAATTGTCAATCGGCATATCATTGGCATCGGTGATTCTCAGCATGAATTTTGGTTGCGCTTCTGCAGGATGATAGGGTTGTTCCTCAACGAGGGCATACGACATAGCGAGTAGCGAGAATATATTGGTATCAACATCAATCGTATAGCGAATGGCTTCGAATTGTGCGCCAACATTGGCATTCCCCAGCCTTACCGACGAGCAATAGCCTGTGGGCACTACATCGAGATCGGTGGCATAGGGATCGTAAGCCCGGCGGGTATGCACCGTATGCCTTGAAGAAGAATAATCGTCTGGACCATGGTTTACCACACCCTCTCTTAGGTCTGCTATTATACCTCTGACTCCCGTGTAGCATGTAACGCTCGGGTCGGCAAAGTCCCAATAGTGAATAGGGTAGTCGGCTTCTTGACAAGGTGGGTATATCCGATACCGAGCAACCTCACTTTCGGACTCGGCGTCACCACATATTGACGAAATAGTGAACTCATAGGGAGAAACCCCATTGCGTCTATGGTAAACGGCAAAGGTATCAGTCGTGTAGGTTTCATCGGCCATGGTGGATCCCAATGCCCAATATCGCACATGATAGCGGATGGCATTGGGTATAGTGTGCCATCGAAGGAGATAACTGTTTGGGTCGGGAGTCTCGCAAAAGACATATCCCACCCCGCCACATTGAGGCGCATTGGTGGGAGTGAGACGGAAATACTTGTAGTTGGCAGGCCAGGTGTTGACAAGAACATGATAAGAACCTCCTAAATAACCAAGAAAGCCCGATGTACGGTCCACAATAACCGAATCGCCAGCCTGCCCAGCCAAGTATATCCTGCCATAACGATTGATTACCACTTGCTCCTGAGGGTGAAAATATTGGAATGTAACCGAATTGGTGGCCTCGCTGAGGTGTATTTGGAAATTCGCGGTAACGTCTTGGTAAGTTCCCGTTACGCTATTATAAGCATTCGCAGATGCATTAAAAGCAAACACGACTTCTCTTGCGCCCGGTTGGCCGATGACATTCCACAAAACAGTAGAGTCAACTGAAGAAAGAGACTCTGTGGAGAATGCCACAGCAATAGGATCGTTGTCGAAACTCTGTAGCCCCGGTCCATCGTTGACGAAACGCAGCGAGCCACTAGGATTATTAACAACCAAATGCCGATAGTAGTAGCCCATGAAATAGAAGTCGAAGGGTAGTGTAATGGTGTCCTCGGTGCTGGCAGTATTGAATCCCACGACATCTGCCCACAGGCTGGCATCGATGCCCGAGGTCACATTATAGCCGTTCTCATCATAGCCCTGCGCCCTAGCGCCCGCTACCATGAGAAATAGCATCAAAAATATTATGATAGAACCTTTATTTTTCTTTACCATATATATTAGATTCAAAAGTGCCGTTTTGGTCACCCCTGAGATGTGATATTTAACACTATTTAACACCATTTGGCGCTATTAAACGTGTAATATCGGTTTTGTTAGGTAAAAAGCACTGTATCTATCGCAGCAGCGTCACTGTGCCCACCTGCCGGCCCGGACCATATTCTACTGTGGTGTAGGTGCATGTGTAAACATAGGTCTCCTGCCGGCAGGGTGTGCCATTGTGGGTGCCATTCCACGACTGGAGGATGTCGGTAGTGTGGAAAACCAAGGCGCCACGACGGTCGTAAATCCATAGCTCGTAGTCGTTCACATTATTGTAAACTGGGCCGAAGGTGTTGTTGATGCCTTGGGTGGGAGTGAACACATTGGGGAACATCAGCAAATGCCGCAGCACTTGCAGCGTCTTTTCTGTCGAGTCTTGGCACGAATTGTTGTAGGCTATCAGCTTCACCACTACCGAGTCGGCGTCCGGCCTTGCCGAGGCGTAGAGCCTCCGTGTGGTGTCGGCTTGCAGAATGCCATCAATAAGCCATTTCCGCTTATTGGAGTTGAGACTCAGGTCCTGTGCCCAAAAGTCCAGATGGTCGGAATTCAGATGCTCGGGCCATAGCTGCATGTCGGCCAAAATCTTATCGGCCGGAAACAGCACCACCGTGTCGTTGGTTGGGCATTGCGGTTGGTCGGTGTAGGTGTAATAAAGATAGTAAGTGCTGCCGTTGACCACATCCACCCGCAAAATACTGTCGTTCCAATAGTAGGGCATGGGCGATGAGGTGTCTTGCGGAGTCCAGCGCACGATTATTCCATCTGGGGAAATGTATGTTTGTGAGCCAGCCACCTGATAGGCCGAGTCGGCCAACTGTAGCTCGCTTTTGTAGTAATAATAGGCCTCGCCGTGGCAAGAATGAAATAACTCCACTTCTTTGGAGGGCAAAGGCCGTAGGTGCAGGCTGATGCCTATGGTCGAATCGCATCCGTTGGCGGCGGTGAGGGTGGCCAGGTGATGGCCCTCGGTGGCAAAGCTGCCATTGCCCAGATGGTAGGTTTCGCCCTCGCACACGGTGTCCGCTATCTCATGGTGTGAGTAGTTGTAGGTGCTGAGGTGGAGCGTGTAGGCGTAGCAGTCGGTTTCAAAATGGTGCTCTCCAGGGGTGTCGAATAAGAACCCGTTATATGTGTAGGTGCCGCCCGCGCACATGGAGTCGCTGAGGGTTACCGGCTCCAGGGGCATGGAGAATTCTTGTCGGCTCACGTGGCTGCACTGGCCGTTGTTGAGCATGGCCGACAGCTCTGCCCAGTGGCTGCCAGAGGTGAACACATGAGTGGGATTTTCTTCGCGCGAGGTAGTTCCGTCGTCAAAAGTCCAGAGGAATGAGTGGCAGGGCTGGTCGGTAATCTGGGTCAGGTTTGAGTCGAGAGCGATGGCACTGTGGTTGTGGAATCGGAATTCGTGGTGGCACATGTCCAGGTTGGTGGTATCGTAGGTGAACAGCGACCTGGGGTATTGAGGGGTGGGCGTGACATTGATGGTGAATCCGCACTCGGGATTGTGGGTGAACTTGCATTCGCACGAGAAAGTGCCCCCGCCGGTGGCCAAAAGGGTGTCGGAAGTGCCCAGTGTGGTTTCGGGGTCGTCGGGGCGGAACCATCGGTAAATAAAGCCGCTGGGCGCACGGAGCACGGCTTGCAGGCCGTTGCCGCACCCCTCTGCCTTGATTTCTTTTTTCTCTCCGCGCATACAAAAGTAGGAATAGCCAAAGTGCCCCCCCAAGGAGCAGTCGCGATTTTCAAACTCCACGCGTATCCTTTGTCCGTGCAACGACGAGAGGTCAATGCCTATCGTTTGCCAGTTGTGCCACTTGGTGCCGGGCTGACCGTTATGCCAGTACGAATCGCCCAAGCCTGATATGAAGTTGATGTCGTAACAATTGCTGATCACAGTGCCTGAGTTGTTGGTTATTTTCAGCGAGAATCTCGGCTTTTCGGATTCGTGGTGGTTGGTGGGGTCTTGCTGCACCAAGGCATAATTCACCATCAGCAACGAAAAAAGGTCCGTGTCCACATCAATGGTATAGCGGATCTTATCGATCCCGCCGTCAGCAAGATTGTTGCCCAGCCTCACGGTATGGGTGTAGCCGCAGGGCACCACGGGCATCTGGTATCTAGTCTCTTCGTCGTATTCATACGCGTTGGAATGCACCGTGTGGCATGATAGATTAATGTCTTCGGGGCCGTAGTCCACCCTCCCGGGGTGGCCTGTGGAGTAACAGTTGGTATTTGGGGCGGTCAAGTCCCAATACACAAATGCATTGTTGTCGAATATGTTGTTGTACCTGTATCTGATATCGGGACTGTCCTGGCCGTTTTGGCATACCGCATTCAGCTTAACAAACCAGCACTGCCCGCGGTTCAAAGGCAGTTGCACAAAAGTATCTACAGTTATCAGTTCGGTTTCAGCTGCCTCGTCTGAAGAGGCGTATCTCACTCGGTAGCAACTGTCCTGCGCTTCGCGGTCCCACCAAAAAAGCACTTGTCCGGGGCCGGTCTGTCGGCATCGCACAAAGTTTGTGGCGGCGCACCTCTGCGCAGTGTCCGGGATAAAGGTGTAGAACTTGTTGCTGTCGGGCCACCGCATTTGGGTTTCGCGGCTGTTCCAGGCTCCGGTGTCGTTTATATAGGCCGGCTGCCTTTGTTGGCCGCAGAGCATGCAGGATCCCGTAACAGCGCTGGGTTGGGCTGTGGTGGTCGGCTGGTAGGTTATCGTCAGCTGGTTGTTGGCCTCGGCAAGTCGCACTTGATAATATAGATTTTCGGCCCAACTCGAAAAAGTTATCTTCACTTCGCACACAAATACTCGGTTGCCTGGTGTGCCCAGCACTTTCCACTTCCAGTCTGCATTAAGTGCAAATACAACGGGGCGGTGCCTGCTGTAGTATGGACTGAAATAGGCCCGGTTGCCAGCCTCGGACAGATTGGGGCTCGACGGCGTGCAAAAACGCACCATTCCAGCCTGGGTCACCTTCACCTCGTTGTATAGGTAGCCCATAAAATAGAATTTGAAGGGCAACTCCACTGCTTGGTCGCGAAACTCGGTATTTGCCCCCGAAGTCATGTCCTCCCACAGGCTCGGGTCGTGCCCCGTGATGGTGTGATAACCCCAAGCATTCTGAGCCTTCGCACTGGGGGCTCCTATCATGAGCGCAATAAGTAATACCAATTGCAAGGTTATCCGTCCTGTCGATTTTGGGTCTGTTGTGCAACTCATTGTCGGTCCTTTCGTACAAGTTATTATTTGTGCAGTCACAATGTTATTGTGACTAGTAACGAGAAAAAATCTTGTTTAGTATTTGGAATGTTTTTTATTTTTGTAGTTTATGAGTTTATGGGGTTATGAGTTTATGGGGTTATGAGTTTATGAGTTTAGCGGCTTGGTGCATAACTGTTGCGGATAATTTTTTATCATCTATACAATAATAATTATTTAATGCCGTTAATAAGTCCATAACTCTAAGTATGCACACAATGAAAAAACATCTCTTACTGCTCGCAGCCGCGCTGCTGCTCTCACTATCAGCTATGTCTCAGGCCGATAAGGCTAAGTTCTATATCGAAGGCCAGCTGTCCACCCCCAACAAGGCCGGCCAGCCCTGGAAACTCTACAACGTGCGCAGCCAGGGCATCACATTCTCCGACAGCGACACCATCTACGGCCACGATACCGACCGCGGCGTGCAGCTCGTGTTCGACCATGCCGCCACGGCCCACCCCCAGAGCTTCGGCTGCGGACTGAAGTTCTACCGCTGGCAGAACAACAGCGGCCGCTGGCAAGTGGACAGCGAGGTGGAGAACGCCGAGGCCGCCTTCACCCAGCAGAAAGTGATGAGTATCATGCTGGTGCTCGACTGCTCTTCCTCTATCGGCGATGCCGACTTTGTGAAGCTCAAGAATGCCGCCAAGCAGTTTATTGACGTGATTATCGACAAGTCGAGCGACGGCAACGTGCATATCGGCATCGTGGGTTTCAATTCTATGAAGAACACCAAGTCGTTTGACCTCCGCCCCCTGACCAAGGAGAGTCGCAAGGCCATGTTCCAATTTATCGACACCCTGCAACTCAACAACCGCACGGCTTTCTACTATGCCATCAACCTGGGTTTGGACAATATGCGCCAGTATGCCAGCAAGCTGAAGATCGACAAGGAGATGAAGTATGATGGCAACTATGTGATCGCCTTCACCGACGGCTACGACAACGACTCCTTCGACCCCAAGATCGGCAAAGCCGCCGAGGGCACCGAGCACCGCTATTTTCAGCATGTGAACCAGCGCATCATGAAGGAGAAAATCCGCGGCGCCGGCATCGAGAGCTATGTGCTGGCCATCCGTGGCAACGATGTGGACCGCACCAATACCGACTTCGAGCGCGTGCTGTCGGCCCTTTCGCACAACGGCAACGACAATAAGTTCTACTCGCTCAACAATTTCGACAAGCTGCAGGAGGCTTTTGAAGAGATTGGCACCAACCTGATCAACAAGTGGCAGAGCCTCTACTGCTACATACCCCGCGGCTACGACGGCCGTGTGCGCTGGACTATCGAGTGCGGCGATGTGGCCCGCAAGTTCTTCATGGGTGCCACCGGCAATATCGGCGGCCTGAGCTATGCCAGCGCCAACTATCGCAATCCCGACTGCAACCCCGGTGTGGGAAGCGGCCATCTGAAAGGCGGCGCAATGTTTGCCGCCGGACTGGACATGACTTTCCCCGTGACCGACGCTATCTCGGTGGGTGGATATATCGAGCTCAACTATGCCAGCGGCGTAGGCTTTGCCTTCACACCCACGGCCATGTATTCCTTCCCCAACAACAGCGCCATACTGCTGGGCGTGGGCTACCGCGGCACCGACCAGTTCCACAGCAACGGATTCCTGATGCGTGCCGCCTACAAACTCAGCAATCCCTGGTACATCACTGCCACCTATTCTGTAGGCCACGGCAACACCTTTATGCTGGGTGCCGGCTACACTATCTTTGGCCGCAAAGACTGATAGTGAACGTTCTCACACAAACGATACAAGCCTG
>JAKSMO010000069.1 GCA_024400545.1 Bacteroidales bacterium
TCCTCTCGGACTTGCCCCCGGTTACTCAGGGGGTGGCTTCCAGCCACGATGACGCACACTGGCTAGCACATCATCTCCGTATCAGGCGCTGCCCTCCAGGCAGGGATATGAGTGGGTAGCTCGCTGACTCCGAGGGCGAGTCCTCTCGGACTTGCCCTCGGTTACTCAGGGGGTGGTTTCCAGCCACGATGACGCACACTAGCTAGCACATCATCTCCGTATCAGGTGCTGCCTTCCAGGCAGGGATATGGGTGGTGGGATCACAGCCACCGAGGGCGAGTCCTCTCGGACCTGCCCTCGGTTACTCAGGGGGTGGCTTCCAGCCACGATGACGCTTACTGGATAGCACATCATCTCCGTATCAGGTGCTGCCCTCCAGGCAGGGATATGAGTGGGTAGCTCGCTGACTCCGAGGGCGAGTCCTCTCGTACTTGCCCCCGGTTACTCAGGGGGTGGCTTCCAGCCACGATGACGCACATATCGCAGCCCCCCTGCCTGGAAGGCAGCACCTGAGTAACCTAGGGTAAAATCTCGCCAGAGGTTTCACCCTAGGGCAGCACCAACCCCACCCCCCACATCTGCCTGGAAGGCAGCACCTGATACGTAGCGATATCAAAGATGGCTTCCTGCCACAACGCCACTAAACTCCATCAACTCCATCAACTCCAAAACTTCAAAACTTCAAAACTTCATCAACTCCATCAACTTCATCAACTCCAAAACTCCATCAACTCCAACAACTCCATCAACTCCATCAACTCCAAAAACTTTTTTTGCGTAATTCACTTTTTTTTAGTAACTTTGCTGATTATGGCAAATTACATGTCGGATTGTATGCTATTGTGTATGAGTGCGATATGTGAATAGGATAATTATTAATTCTAAATAAAACAAAGTAAAATTATGGCAAAGGTAAAATCGTTGGCCGAACTGCAGGCTCTTTATGAGTCCCTCCAGCCCATTGTGGCCGACAGAAAGTCATCCAAACCCAACAGCGACACCAAGACCATTCTGGTGTGCGGTGACACGGGTTGTGCCGCTTCGGGCAGCGTTCCCATCATTGAGAACTTCCGCAAGGCAGTAGCCGAGCGTGGCCTGGAAGGCAAGATCAAGGTGGTGCGCTGCGGTTGCTTCGGCTTCTGCGTGAAGGGCCCCATCGTGAAAATTATGCCCGACAACACTTTCTACACTCAGGTAGAGGCTGATGACGTGGAGGAAATCATTGACACCCATATCGTGAATGGTGGCCGTGTGGAGCGTCTGCTGTATCGCGAGGACGAGAATTCCGACACTATCGAGCGTCCTGAGGACATCCCCTTCTACAAGAAACAGCTCCGCATTGCCCTGCGCAACTGCGGTGTGATTGATGCTGAAAAGATTGAGGAATATATTGCTTGTGAGGGTTATCTGGGTTTGGCCAAGTGCTTGACCGAATATAGCCAGCAGCAGGTGATTGACATCGTCACCGAGTCGGGCCTGAGCGGCCGTGGTGGCGCTGGTTTCCCCACCGGTAAGAAGTGGGCTTCGGCCTACCGTGCCAAGGGCGACCAGAAATATATGGTTTGTAATGCCGACGAGGGCGACCCCGGCGCATTTATGGACCGTTCGATCCTTGAGGGCGACCCCCACAGCGTGCTGGAGGCTATGGCCATTGGCGGTTATGCCATTGGCGCCGACAAGGGTTTGATTTATATCCGTGCTGAGTATCCCATGGCCGTGCACCGCTTGCACGTGGCTATTGCTCAGGCCAAGGAGTATGGCCTGCTGGGTGAGAACATCCTGGGCACTGGTTTCAATTTTGATATCGAGCTCCGTTATGGTGCTGGCGCATTCGTATGCGGCGAGGCTACCGCTCTTATCCACTCGATGGAAGGTAAGCGTGGCGAGCCCACCTTCAAGCCCCCACGAACCTCGGAGAAGGGCTACAACATGCTGCCCACCAACGTGAACAATGTGGAGACCTACGCCAATGTGCCTATCATTATCCGCAAGGGTGCTGAGTGGTTCAGCAGCATTGGTACCGAAAACAGCAAGGGTACCAAGGTGTTTGCTCTGGCCGGCCAGGTGAACAACGTTGGTTTGATTGAGGTGCCTATGGGCACTACCCTGCGCGAGATCGTGTATGAGATTGGTGGCGGCATCAAGGGCGGCAAGAAGTTTAAGGCCGTTCAGACCGGCGGTCCTTCCGGCGGCTGCCTCACCGAGAAATACCTCGACGTGCCTATCGACTTCAAGTCGTTGGCAGCAGCAGGCTCTATGATGGGCTCGGGCGGTATGGTTATCATGGACGAGACCAGCTGCATGGTTTCCATCGCCAAGTTCTACATGGACTTCACCGTGCCCGAGAGCTGCGGTAAGTGCAATCCCTGCCGTATCGGTAACAAGCGTCTGGCTGAGATTCTGGACAAGATTACCAAGGGCAAGGGCACCATGGAAGACTTGGAGAAGCTGCGCAACCTCTCTATCAATATTAAAGACACCGCTCTGTGCGGCCTGGGTCAGTCGTCGCCCAACCCCATCCTCTCTACCCTCGACAATTTCTGGGATGAGTATGTGGAGCATGTGGTTGACAAGAAATGCCGTGCCGGCGTTTGTAAGGACCTTATCCGCTACGAGATTAATCAGTCGGTTTGCGTTGGCTGTACCGCTTGCGCACGCAACTGCCCCGCCGAGGCTATCCACGGCGACCGCAAGCAGCCCCACACAATCGACCAGGAAGCCTGCATCAAGTGCGGCACCTGCATCAACAAATGTAAGTTTAACGCTATTCAAGTTAAGTAATCATGGAAAATATGATAGCATTAACTATCGATGATCATTATTTGCAGGTTCCCAAAGGCACCACTATCCTTCAGGCTGCAAAGAGCATCGGTATTGAAATTCCCACCCTCTGCCACTACGAGCTGAAGGGTCAGGGTATTGAGAATAAGCCCGGCTCGTGCCGCGTGTGCGTTGTCGAGGTTGAGGGTAATAAGAACCTTGTTCCTTCCTGCTACACCCAGGTGAGCGAAGGTATGGTGGTTCACACTCATACTATGCGCGTGATTATGGCCCGCCGCACTGTGGTGGACCTGATTTTGAGCGACCACCCCGCAGACTGCTTGGTATGCCCCCAGGCTGGTAAGTGCGAGCTGCAGAAACTGGCCATCGACCTGGGCCTGCGCGAGATTACCTACTCCGGCGAGATGTCGCACTATAAGAAAGATGTGTCGCCCGCTATTATCCGCGACATGGACAAGTGCATTATGTGCCGTCGTTGCGAGACCGTCTGCAACCAGATGCAGACTGTTGGCGTGCTGAGCGGCATCAACCGCGGTTTTGAGGCTGTGGTAGGCACCGCTTTTGAGAAGAAGCTTGTTGACACCCCCTGCGTGATGTGCGGCCAGTGTGTTCAGGCCTGCCCCGTGGGAGCACTGAGCGAGGTGAACAACACCCGCGATGTGATGAATGCCTTGAACAACCCCAAAAAGACCGTTATCGTGCAGACTGCTCCCGCAGTACGCGTGGCTTTGGGCGAGGAGTTTGGCATGGCTCCCGGCAGCCGCGTGACCGGCAAGATGGTTACCGCGCTGCGCAAGCTTGGTTTCAACTATGTGTTTGACACCGACTTTGCTGCCGACCTCACCATTATGGAAGAAGGCACTGAGCTGCTCGACCGTATCTCCCGCTATATGAATGGCGATAAGAGCGTGCGTCTGCCCATCATGACCAGCTGCTGCCCCGGTTGGGTGAACTTCTTTGAGACTTACTATCCCGATATGCTGGATGTTCCTTCGACTGCTAAGAGCCCCATGCAGATGTTTGGCGCCATTGCCAAGAACTACTGGGCCGAGAAGCTGGGCATCAAGCGCGAGGACTTGGTGGTTGTGGCCATCATGCCCTGCGTGGCTAAGAAGTATGAGTGTCAGCGCGACGAGTTTAAGGTGGATGGCAATCCCGATGTGGACTTCAGCCTGACCACCCGCGAGCTGGCCGATATGATCAAGCTGCTGGGTATCCATTTTGACGAGCTGGCAGAGAGCGATTTCGACAAGCCCCTGGGCGAGAGCACCGGTGCTGCCGTGATCTTTGGCGCTACTGGCGGCGTTATCGAGGCTGCTACCCGCACCGCTTATGAGCTCTTTACCAAGAAAGAACTCGGCAAGGTTGACTTTAAGGAACTCCGTGGCCTGAGTGGTGTGCGCGAGGCTACCGTTGATTTTGACGGCACCCCCATCCACATTGGTATTGCTCACGGTCTGGGCAACGCCCGCAAGCTGCTGGATAAGGTGCGCAACGGCGAGGCCGAGTTCCACGCTATCGAGGTGATGGCTTGCCCCGGCGGTTGTGTAGGCGGCGCCGGCCAGCCCTACCACCACGGCGATTTCTCCAAAGTGGAGCGTCGTTTGCAGGCTGTGTATGAAGAGGATGCTGCTAAGCCCATCCGCAAATCGCACGAGAACCCCTACATCCAGGAGCTCTACAGAGAATATCTGGGCGAACCTTGCGGCGAGAAGGCACACCACCTGCTGCATACCCACTACTTCGACAAGTCGAAAAAGAATTTTGGTCTCTAATTAAATCGAGAAAGCTATGTGTAACTTTGATTTAAACGAACATAACAAGCAGGTCATCATTGATGTCTGCAACGAAAACGGCAACCTCGCCTCCAACGTAATCCATGTTTTGCATGGCGTGCAGGGCAAGCTGGGCTATCTTCCCGCCGAAGTGCAGGAGTTTGTGGCCAAACAGCTGAATATGCCTGTGGCTAAGGTGTATGGCATCGTTTCTTTCTATTCTTTCTTCACCATGACCCCCAAGGGCAAATACCCCATCGACATCTGCCTGGGTACTGCCTGCCATGTGCGCGGTAGCGACAAGCTGCTTGACGAGTTTAAGCGCCAGCTGGGTATTGGCGAAGGCCAGACCACTCCCGACGGTAAGTTCTCGCTGAACACCCTGCGTTGCGTGGGTGCTTGCAGCCTGGCTCCCGTGGCTATGATTGGCGAGAAGGTGTATGGCCGTCTTACTCCCAACATGGTGAGTGGCGTTATTGCCGAATATGCTGAATAAAAGCCTTTAGCATAGATGATAAAAAAGCCGCCCGACGGGCGGCTTTTTTTTGTGGTGGCTAGCGATGCTAGATATTCTAGCAATGTTAGGTTTTCTAGCTATGCTAGTTTTGGGTGGGGCGTTTGAGGCCGCCAAGCAGGCCGGCGAGGGTGAGGGCGGAGCCGAGGCCTGTGTAGAAAAAGGCAAAAAAGGCATTGGGGATGCTGCCGATGTGGCGCAGCACAATGCCCAAGGTCATCATAAAGGCAATGATAAGATAACCTTTGAGGGTGAGGAACTTGTAGAGCGGTGCCTTCTCGCCTTCCATGGCATGGATGCGCTTGACATTCTTGCCTATAACTCGGAAAAACATGAGGGCGAACAGGGTAAAGACTAGGATACCCCACAGCCACACCCGAGTGCCATCGTCGAGAGCTGCCCTGACTCCAATGCGCAAGATATTGATGCCAGCCGCTGCCCAAAGAAGGGCATTAACTAGGATGAGATATTTTTTTTTAACCATTTTGTAGTATAATAGTGTTAGGGATTGCGATTAGTCGTATAGCAGGGTGACCTCCTTGCCCATAGCGCGCAGGTTGGCGGCAAGACTTTCGACAAGCTTGAGTTTCATGGTGATGTCGATTTCGAGCCCCTGATGAGCTTCGTTGACACTCTGGCCGACGAAGAAATGGACATGGGTGGAGCGCTCGAAGAGCACATCGGCCAGGAGAGAAGCGCCGTCCTCTTTGTCGAAATACTTGGGTGTGAGGTCGGAGATGGAGATATATTTGCGCGAGAGCTCCAACAAACGGCGCAAGGTGATGACGCCTTCGGTGACGAGGTCGATGCCGTCGATATGTCCGATGGGCGGGATGGTGGGATCGTGATAGTCGAGTGACGACTTGACCCGTTTGCCCAGCTGGCGAGCCAAGATTTTGGAGCTGGTGCCACCGCATACCACCTTGAGACCGTCGCCTTCCATAAAGCGGCGCACATGCTCTTCGTCCTGTTCCTTGTTGACAGGAGGGCCGACCATGACATTCACATCCATACGGCTACGGATGCGCACGGCGGCCACAGTGGTATCGTCGGAGGGCTTGCCCTCGTAGATTTCGTTGCAGGCCGAAGCCAGAACACAGGCTGCGGCACGGGCGGTCATCTTATCGTCGAGATGGTGGTCGAGATATTCCTTGATTTTCTCGCGCGGCCAGCCGAAATTGAGCACCAGGCCGATGCCGGCATGAACGGTGCCGTCGCTCATGACCATGACGATATCGCCATCGACTAGGTTGAGGACACTCTTATAAACGGTATGGCCACAGACATCCAGCGCTTCGCGATCAAAGTCGATGGCTTTGCCCTGATGGTAATAAATGGCCTCGGGGTTGTCGAACTCAAAGAGATAGCCTTTACCCTCACGGTTGACATGGATGACTGAGAAGGTGGAATAAGCCACCTCGCGCACCTTGCACACGGGGAGGGTTTCGATGATAGTCTGCACACATTCTACAATATCTATCTCGTTGGACACCATGGTGCAGAGAATCTTGGAAGTGAGCGTGGATAGGATGCTGGCCTTGACGCCACTGCCCAGACCGTCGGCCAAGACAAGGGTGGTGTAGTCGCCATTAACACAACTCTCTACATGATCGCCACAGAGTTCCTCACCCACATGGTTGAGCGACGTATATCCGGTTTCTAGACAAAGTTCCATTTTGAATAGCGTAGATAGGGTGATAGACTATTTCTCTTGCTGCAGCATCTTCTTGAGGTTGAGCAGAGCGACCTTGGTTTCGGCAGTGGTTTCGCCCAATAGAGAGGCAATCTCCTGGGCTACACGCATCTGTTTCATAATCACCTGATCGGTGGTTTCGAGGGTCTCGTCGCGGAGATGTTCGAGTTTCTTCTCGTAGTTGACCTCCTCGGTGACATCCTTCATCTGACCAAAGATGAGCTTGTTCTCCTCCATGTTGCAAATGGTGATATCGACATAACGCTGGGTGGCGCGGATGAATTGCTTGTGAACCTCGACGTTACGTTTTTGGGTGTAAGCGAGATAGAAATCGAGGGGCGAGAAGAAATCGTTGAGCGGCTGAGGGGTGAGGCGCTCGGGGGTGCCACCCATGCCAAGCATCTCCATAGCGGTAGCGTTGGCATCGACAATTTCGAGGTCGCTATTAACGATGATGATACCTTCGGGACTTTTGTGCACCACAGCTACGGCCAGGCTCTCGGCTTTTTTGCGCATATAGGGCAGACACATCTCGATGTCGGCATAGCCATTGATCACAGCCCAGGCTTTGCCTCGGCAACTGCGATAGCCACAAACGCCGCAGTTGAGCTCGTCGGCAGGCGACATCTTGCCCGTGCGCTGCAAGACCTCCTCGATCTCTTTGTCGGTAACCTTGCGGCTGCGATTGGTGACACGAGGATATACCCAACCAAAATCCACCTCGGACTGGGCAGGCTGGGATGCCTGGGGATGGAGTTCACGCTGGTTATCAACATAGTCGAGCAACTCCATCTTGGCTTTGGTGGTACCGCCCTGAGGCAGCACGGCACAAGGTCCGTTTACGCAGCCATTGGGACAGATGTTGATCTCCATGAACACGCCTTCATAGTTTTCAATATTCTCCAGCACCTCCATACAGCGCTTGTAGCCATCAACCGTCATATAACGATAACCCTGCGGCAGAGTGGTGAACGAGCGGATAATGCCCTCGGTGACAGGATAACCTTTGGCCTTATAGTCGATATTGTCGGATTCGACGTCGGCACAATCCTCTTCGAGGCTGACTTGCTCGACCATCGACTTGATATCGAAGGCAAAATGGTCGTCCAACATCTCGCTAAAGGTGATTACTGCCGAGACCTCGCCAGACTCGGAGGCTTCGCGTTTCTTGGCCAGGCAAGGACCAAAGAAAACGACCTCGGCATCGGGATGTTCGGCATGGATAAGACGAGCATGGGCCACCATGGGCGACACCACGGGAGCAAGATAAGGCAGTGCCTGAGGGAAATACTCCTGGATGAGACGGCAGGCAGAAGGACAAGCAGAGGTGATGAAATTCTTCATCTCGCCTTTTTCCAACAATTTGGAATACTCACGGGTGACCCATTCGGCACCGCGAGCCGTTTCCTCAGCATCGAAAAAGCCCATCTTCTTAAACACCTTGCGCAGCGGAGCAAAGCTCTTGAAACCCAGACAAGAAACAAAAGATGGGGCAACACTGGCAATGACTTTTTTGCCGGAACGCAGCATCATAAGCACACGGTCGAAATCGCCGTGGACAATCTTAGCATTTTGAGGGCACACATGCATACATCTGCCACAGAGTATGCAACGGTCTTCGATAATTTGGGCATGCTGATCGGCAAAACTGATAGCTTTGACCGGGCACTCGCGGAGGCAGCGGAAGCAGTCTTTGCACTGCACACGCTTGAATTCCAAAAATTGGGAAATGGCCATAGAGAAGGTATTGAAATAGCAATTAGCTTAGTTGTTGACAAACAACCTCTAAGCTAAATAACATCGGATAATGGAAAGGATTACTTATTGATGAGGGGGAGCACTTCTTTCTTGAAAAGATCCTCAACATTTTGGGCATTAACATTATGCAGAATCATGCCGTCGGCCGTGACGGAGACCGAGGGATTTTCGGCAACTTTGGCATCGCCTAACTCTTCAGCAGCTACCGACACACCCTTTGCACACTGACCCAGGCAGAAACTAGCTTCGAGCTCGACAAGGTGCTCAACGTCGTACTGTTTGAGAATTGTCTTCAGTGCCTCGATTACATCGTAGGAACCTTTCAGATGGCAGGAACTGCCAACGCATACTTTGATAATCATATAATTAAATTATTATTTGTACAAATTAATAAAAATGCAAATATACAAAAAATTATCCAATAATGCAAAAAAATATTAATCAACCATGCGAAAACTGACAAAGTGTCACCCTTCCCCTACCCTCTTTTAGCACACTTGACGAGGAAAGAAAACTCCGTTTTGGGTGAAAGTAACAAAAAAGATTATAACAACGTAATTGACTGAAAACGTGACTAAAGGAGAAAATGTGAAAAAAAAATAACAAATAATTATAAATGAATACTATTTGTATTAAATATTTTGTGTATCTTTGTAGGAAAGAATATAAAACACATAAAATAACATTATTATGACTATCAAAGACTTAGAACCAAAAGAACTGTGGGGAAACTTCTACTCCCTGACACAGTGCCCCCGTCCTTCGAAACACGAAGAGATCGTTCGTGAGTTTCTTGTTAAATGGGCTGCAGAGCATAAAATCGACTGCCGCGTTGACAAGGTTGGCAACGTCATTATGACCAAGCCCGCTACTAAGGGTATGGAGAAACTGTGCCCCGTAGTGCTGCAGGCTCACATGGACATGGTTCCTCAGGCTCGCGCTGGCAAACAGCACGACTTCCTGACCGACCCCATCGAGACTAAGATTGTTGACGGCTGGGTGTATGCATGCGACACCACCCTGGGCGCCGACAACGGCCTGGGTGTGGCAGCTGCTATGGCTGTGCTGGAAAGCAACACCATTAAACACGGTCCTCTTGAGGTTCTTATCACTACCGACGAGGAGACTGGTATGACCGGTGCTTTTGGTTTGAAACCCAACGAGCTGAAGGGCAAATACCTCCTCAACCTCGATAGCGAGACCGAGGGTGAGCTTTATGTGGGTTGCGCAGGCGGTATCGACGCCACCATGCAGATTCCCTATACCACCGAGGCTACTCCTAAGAACTACTGCGCAGTGAAGCTGACTATCGGCGGCCTGAAGGGCGGTCATAGCGGTATGGAAATCAACACCGGACGCACCAACGCTAACAAGGTGATGTTCCGTATGTTGCGCTGGGTGGCAGAATGCGGTATCCGCATCATCAGCATCGAGGGCGGCAACATGCGCAACGCTATCCCCCGCGACGCAGAAGTGGTATTTGCAATGCCCAAGGCTCACAAGGAGTGTATCCTGGCTGAGTTTGAAAAGGTGTACAACTGGGTTAAGAAAGAGATTGCTACCGTTGAGCCCGACTTCCGCTACAGCGTGGAGAATGTTCGCATCACCCGCAACGTGATGAGCGAGGCTGACACTCAGAAAATCATCAACATGATGATGGTTGCCCCCAATGGTGTTCAGCGCATGAGCAACGATATGGAAGGCCTTGTGGAGACCTCCCTCAACCTGGCTATCTGCAAAACCTCTCCCAAATACTTCACCGTTAAGGCTCTCATCCGTTCCAGCGTTGACTCCGCAAAGGATGCTCTGGCAGAGCGTTTGGTTTGCCTGGCAGAGATGTGCGGCGGCAAATGCCAGCTTTCTGGTGCTTATCCCGGCTGGAAACCCAACATGCAGAGCGGCTTGCTGAAGAGCATGCGCGAAACCTACATGAAACTCTATGGCAAGGAGCCTCAGGTGATGGCTATCCACGCTGGCTTGGAGTGCGGTCTGCTCGGTGGCAAATATCCCGAAATGGAGATGATCTCCTTCGGTCCCACCCTGAACAGCCCTCACAGCCCCGACGAGCGCGCCAACATTGAGAGCTGCAAGAAATTCTTCGAGTACCTCACCGTAGCTTTGGCTTCGATGCCAGAAATGAAATAGTTAAGAATTTGTAATCAGCAGGTCCGGATTATTTGGATAATCCAGATTTTCCGGATCTGTTGTCAGTATTAATAAATTAAATCTAGACGATTTCGTAATGATTTGTAACGAACTTTTAAATCCTAAAAGCATTGTTATTTGCGGTGCTTCTTCCGATATTCACAAGCCTGGTGGAAAGGCTTTGAAAAACCTGCTCGACAGCAACTTTAAAGGCCAGGTTTATGCTGTAAACCCCAAAGAGACTGAGGTTCAGGGCGTAAAATGCTATGCTAAGGTGGAAGACCTGCCCCAGGTAGATTGCGCTATCCTTTGCATCGCAGCTAAATTCTGCTCGGCAACTGTTGATGTCCTCACCCAGCAGAAGGGCACCAAGGGCTTCATCATCGTCAGCGCTGGTTTCTCCGAGGAGAACGCCGAAGGTGCTGCTATTGAGAAGCACATCGTTGACGCTATCAATGCTGTGGGCGGCTCTCTGATCGGCCCCAACTGCACCGGTTTCTTGAACACCAACTATGCTGGTTGCTTCGACACTCCTATTCCTTCGCTCGATCCCAAGGGCGTTGATTTCATCACTGGTTCGGGTGCTACCGCCGTGTTCATCAAAGAGTACGGTATGAGCAACGGCCTTAAGTTCAACAGCGTATGGGCTGTTGGTAACAGCGCCCAGCTGGGTATTGAAGACGTGCTCGAACACCTCGACACCACTTTCAACCCCGAGACCTCCAGCCATGTGATCATGCTTTACATGGAGAAGATTGGCGATCCTCAGCGCCTGCTCAAGCACAGCCGCAGCCTGATCAACAAGGGTTGCCACATTGCTGCTATCAAGTCGGGTGGTTCCGCTGCAGGTAGCCGTGCCGCTTCTAGCCACACCGGTGCTCTTGCCACCAACGATGCCGCCGTTGATGCTCTTTTCCAGAAAGCTGGTATCGTTCGCTGCCAGAACCGTCAGGAACTCACCACTGTGTGCTCCGTGTTCATGCACCCCGAACTCAAGGGCAAACGCTGCGCCGTCATCACCCACGCTGGTGGTCCCGCAGTTATGGCAACCGACGTGCTGTCAAATGGCGGCATGGAAGTGCCCAGCCTGAAAGATCATCCCGCCAGCCCCGCTCTGTTGAGCAAGCTCTTTGGCGGTTCGTCCGTAGGCAACCCCATCGACTTCCTGGCTACCGGTACTGCCGAGCAGCTTGGCTATATCCTTGATACCGTTGAGAACGAGTATGACGAGATCGACTTCAGCATCGTTATCTTCGGTTCTCCCGGACTCTTCTCCAACAAGGAGGTTTACGACCTGCTCGACGAGAAGATGAAGACCTGCAAGAAACCCATCTTCCCCGTGCTGCCTTCTATCATCAATGTGAAGGAAGAAATCGAAGACTTTATTGCTAAGGGTCGCATCAACTTCCCCGAAGAGTGCGTTTTGGCCAATGCTATCTGCAAGGTTTACAACACTCCCAAGCCCCAGCCCGAGAACGTAGAGCAGCCCGCTATCGACGTGGCTCGCATCCGCGCTACCGTTGATCGTTGCAAGAGCGGCTACATGGAGATTGCCGACTACAACGAGCTTCTCGACGCTGCCGGCATCAGCCGCAAGAAGAGCGTAGAGGTTTCCAAGGAAGAAGACGCTATCGCTTTCGCTAAGGAAGTTGGCTGCTCCAAGGATGTGCCTCTCGTAATGAAAGTTGTTGGACCTCTGCACAAGAGCGACGTGGGTGGTGTAACCCTCGGCGTCAAGGACCTCGAAACTGTTGCTAAAGAGTTCAACCGCCTTATCGTCATCCCCGAGACCTACGCTGTTGAGATGTATCCCATGCTGGATGGTACCGACGTATATATCGGCGCCATCAAGGACGAGAAATTCGGTCATCAGATCTTCTTCGGTCTTGGCGGTATCTTCATCGAAGTGCTGAAGGATGTGCAGAGCGCACTTGCTCCCATCACCGCTGCTGAGGCCAAGGAGATGCTCACCAAACTGCGTGGCTACAAGATCCTCGAAGGTGTCCGCGGTCAGGAAGCTGTCAATATCGACATGTATGCCGACCAGATTGCTCGCGTGAGCGCTCTCGTTCAGGCTGCTCCCGAAATTGCTGAGATGGACCTCAATCCTCTCCTCGGCAATCCTCGCTACGTCACCGCTGTTGACGCCCGTATCCGCCTGGAGAAATAATTTTCCACACAATAAAAAAAGGGTCGCTCCGATTGGGGCGACCTTTTTTTGCTATGTGCTATAAAAACTGCCGAAAAAAAATGCCACCCCAAAGAAGGTGGCATTATGATTCAAACCATTTCGGAATTAGTCGTCAACGTGGGTGACGTTGCCTTTGAGGTCGAACTGGATTTCGAGGCCGTTGGTGAGGGTTACTTCGTAGCCGCCCTTCATCTTCTCGCAGTCGATAATGAGTTGCTTGGGATAACGGTTGACGATATAGCGGGTGATATACACCGGAACGAGGGTGACGGGCAGACCGTCGGTGCACTTCATCTCTTTCCAAATACCTTTGCTGTCGAACTGGATAATGGTGCCGTCGGTGAGCAGCGCCTCGTACTCCTTACCCTTGATATAAGTATTGATGATTGCGCAGCTGGGCCAGTGCTTCTCAATGGTCTGGATAGCGGCCTTAGGCATATTCTCAGGGTCGATGGTGCGCTTTTTGCTCTGGGCCTTAACTGTGCCAACGAGGACAACGATGGTGAGCAGGGCTAAAACTAATTTTCTCATATTCTAATTATTAATAATTATTGTTTTAATTCATCACATGGAATGGTAAACTCGGCTGTATTGCCACTTTTGTTGCCCTGATAGACGTAGCGGATTCCGCGAT
>JAKSMO010000007.1 GCA_024400545.1 Bacteroidales bacterium
TTTCTCTTGATTTCAATGATCTCGTAGGCTTCGACAATGTCGCCGACTTTGATATCGTTGAAGCCCTCGATATTCAGACCGCAGTCCTGACCGCTGACGACTTCCTTGACATCGTCTTTGAAACGTTTGAGCGAAGCCAACTTGCCGGTATAGACAACAATACCGTCGCGGATGATGCGGACCTGGTGCTGACGGGTAATCTTACCATCGAGACACATACAGCCGGCGATAGTACCCACTTTGCTAATCTTGAAGGTTTCGCGGATTTCAAGGTTGGCAACAATCTTCTCCTGAGTTTCGGGCGAAAGCATACCCTCGATAGCATCTTTCAGCTCATTGATAGCGTCGTAGATAATGCTGTAGAGGCGGATATCCACCTGCTCGGTCTCGGCCATTTTGCGAGCACCTACCGAAGGACGAACCTGGAAACCGATGATAATGGCATCGGAAGTCATAGCCAGCATCACATCGCTCTCAGAGATCTGACCAACAGCCTTGTGAATCACATTCACCTGGATTTCCTCGTTAGAGAGTTTGATGAGCGAGTCGGACAAAGCCTCCACAGAGCCGTCCACATCACCCTTAACGATGATGTTGAGTTCCTTGAAGTTGCCCAAAGCAATACGGCGACCAATCTCGTCGAGGGTAAGGTGAGTCTGGGTGCGAATACCCTGCTCGCGCTGCAGCTGAGTGCGTTTGGAAGCGATATCTTTGGCCTCTTTTTCGCTCTCGGTGACGTTGAAGGTATCGCCAGCCTGACAAGCGCCCGTCAAGCCCAAGAGCAGCACAGGCTGCGAAGGACCTGCCGACATAACCTCTTGGTTACGCTCGTTATACATAGCGCGGACACGACCGCTGATGGCACCTGCCACAATGGGGTCACCTTTCTTAATAGTGCCGTCTTCGACCAAAATCTTAGCCACATAGCCACGGCCCTTATCCAGCGAGCTTTCCAGCACAGTGCCTTTTGCGCGCTTGTTGGGGTTGCCCTTCAGTTCCATGATATCAGCCTGGAGGATAACTTTTTCAAGCAGTTCCTCCACGTTGATACCCTTCTTAGCGGAAATATCCTGGCTCTGGTACTTACCGCCCCATTCCTCCACCAGAAGGTTCATATTGGCCAACTCGGTCTTAATGCGGTCGGGGTCGGCACCGGGCTTATCAATCTTATTGATAGCAAACACAATAGGCACACCTGCTGCCTGTGCATGGTTGATAGCCTCCACAGTCTGCGGCATGATTTTATCATCGGCAGAAATCACGATGATGGCAATATCGGTAACCTTGGCACCGCGGGCACGCATAGCAGTGAATGCCTCGTGACCAGGAGTATCAAGGAAAGTAATCTTGCGTCCGTCGGCGGTCTGTACCTCGTAAGCACCAATGTGCTGAGTAATACCGCCAGCCTCACCGGCAATCACATTAGTCTTGCGAATATAGTCGAGCAGCGAGGTCTTACCATGGTCAACGTGACCCATGACGGTGATAATGGGGCTGCGGGGAACAAGATCCTCGGGATTGTCGGCTTCTTCAATCTTGTTAAGCTCATCAATAACGTCGGCGCTAGCGAAATTGATTTCGAAGCCAAACTCATCGGCAATAAGCTTGATGGTCTCGGCATCAAGACGCTGGTTGATGCTCACAAAGATACCCACCGACATGCAGGTGCTGATAATTTGAGTGACAGGGATCTGCATCATTGTGGCCAGTTCGTTTGCGGTGACAAACTCAGTCACGCGCAAAGTCTTCTGGTTCTCCATCTCGTTGAGCTGTTCCTCCTCAATGCGTTGCTGCACCTTTTGGCGCTTCTCGCGATTGTGCTTGGAAGTTTTGGACTTGCCCATGGGGCTGAGGCGGGCCAGCGTGTCGCGGATCTGCTTCTCAATCTCGTTGTCGTCAATTTCAGTCTTAACGGGCTTCTTATCCTTCTTTTTCTTTTTCTCGTTGGCGTTGCTCTTGGCATCGGTGCCATTGTTGGGCTTGCCACCGTTATTGTTGGCCTTGTTATTGTTAGGCTTATTGTTACCACCATTGTTGTTGGCGGCATTAGCGGCCTCATTGGTATCCACCTTGTGACCTTTAATGCGGTCACGTTTTTTCTTCTTTTTCTCGGAGGGAGCGGGCTTGGGCTTGTCGAACTGGCTCAAATCCACTTTACCTACCAGCTTGGGGCCTTCCAACTTCTTATATTCTGTTTCAATAAACTCGGGTTCCACCTTAGGAGCAGCCGCTGCCACAGTAGCCGTAGCTGCTGCCACTGCTGCTGCCTTGGGGGCCACCTCTTTGGGCTTGGGAGCCTCTTCCTTAGCCTTGGGGGCCACGGGCTTCACCTCCTTTTTCTCGGCGGGTTTGTCGGCCTTGGGCTCATTCTTGCCCTTCTTCTTTTTGTCGGGACGCATCTTGGAGTTGATAGCGTTCAGGTCTATCTTGCCCACCTGGCGCAGACCGCCCACCTGAGTGGGTTCGGCCACGGGGGTGATGGGCACCTCAGGAGCCTCGATGGCCACAGACTCTTCGGCAACGGGTGCTTGGGGCTCTTCGGCGACGGGAACTTCCTCCACAGGAGCTTCGGGCGACTCTTCGGGTGCGACAACAACAGGCTCGTCGGGAGTGACGGCAGTTTCGGCGGGCTGATTGCCTCCCTTGATTTCGCTGGATGCTGAGGTATAGTCCTTAATGTTCACCTCTTCGGTTTCTTCCACTTTCTCTTCTGGTGCGGCTTCAATCACCACATTGTTGCCGCTGGGGGTGATTTCAATCTTGTCGGCCTGTTCTTTCACGGCACGTTCGCCCTGGAAAGCTGCTGCCACCAGGTCGTACTGCTCAGCAGAAAGGCGAGTGTTTGGGTTCAACTCCACCTGATGGCCTTTCTTTGCCAAGAATTCCACCAAAGTGTTAACGCCGACATTCAGCTCGGTAGCTGCTTTTTTCAGTCTTATTCCTTTTGTTTCTTCTGCCATAATACACTCCTTTTTTTATAGGGCCTCATTTAGCCCGTATCCTTATATTCTTATTTATTTTGGCGCTGATGCCAAATATTAATCTTCGTTCTCCGATTCGGATTCGCCATCCTCAAATTCGTACTTCAGGATACGAATCACATCGTCGATGGTCTCTTCCTCAAGGTCGGTGCGGTTGATAAGATCTTCCTTGCTCATTGCCAGCACACTCTTGGCAGTGTCGCAACCAATCTTGATGAGCACATCGATAATCCACTGATCGATTTCGTCGGAGAAATCCTTCAGTGCCACATCGTCGGTGTCCTCGTCGCCAGTGCGATATACCTCAATCTCATAGCCCACCAGCTTGCTGGCCAGCTTAATGTTGCAACCGCCCTTACCGATAGCCAACGACACCTGGTCGGGTTCCATATACACGTGGATCATCTTGTTCTCCTCGTCCACAGACTGGCTGTGGATTTTGGCGGGAGCCAATGCGCGCTGCACCAGCACATCCAGTCGGGGAGTATAGTTAATCACATCGATATTCTCGTTGCGCAGTTCGCGCACGATGCCGTGAATACGGGCACCCTTAATACCCACGCAGGAGCCCACGGGGTCGATGCGGTCGTCGTACGACTCAACAGCAATCTTGGCTCTCTCGCCAGGAATGCGCACAATGTTGCGTATCGTAATCAGGCCGTCGTAAATCTCAGGAACTTCGGCTTCCAACAAACGCTCCAGGAAGATGGGGGAAGTACGAGAGAGCACAATCACGGGATTGTTGTTCTTCATTTCCACCTTCAGCACCACGGCGCGCACGGTGTCGCCCTTGCGGAAACGATCGCTAGGAATCTGCTCGCTCTTGGGCAGAACCAGCTCGATCTTCTCCTCGTCAACAATCAGCACCTCCTTGTTCCAGGGCTGATACACCTCGCCAACGATAATTTCGCCAACCTTCTCTTTGTATTTCTGGAAAATAAGAGACTTCTCATAATCCTGAATCTTGCTCACGAGGTTTTGGCGGATAGCCAAAATTTCGCGGCGGCCGAAGTCGGACATATAAATAGGCTCCGACAGTTCCTCGCCCACCTCAAAGTCGGCCTCAATCTTGATAGCCTCACTGTATGCAATCTCCAAATTCTCGTCCTCCAGATTATCGTCTTCCACGATAGTGCGGTTGCGGAAAATCTCCAGGTCGCCCTTATCAATGTTCACGATGATATCGAAATTCTCCTCGGTGCCATAGCGTTTGGCCAAAGCGGCGCGGAAAACCTCTTCGAGGATGTGCATCAGTGTCTCGCGGTCAATGTTCTTAAATTCTTTAAATTCCGAAAAGGAATCGATCAGGTCTAACGTCTTCATCTGACTTTATATTTGAACGTTTATTACAATCGTTTTTTTTCTTGGGTAGGTTGGCTTACTAAAATTTCAGCACAATCTTGGCTGTCTTCACATCGGCATAGTTGAAGGTGAGCACCTGTGGAGCCACCTTCTTGGTGCCTTTGGTCTGAATCACAAAAGATTCGTTGTCGCACTGGGTTAGGGTGCCCTGGTAGCTTTCGTCGCCAAAAGTCACCACCTCAAGCTCGCGGCCCACATGGCGGCGATACTGGCGGGGCAATTTCAGCGGTGCGTCGGCGCCGGCAGAACTCACGTTGAGTTCAAAGTCCTCCTCGTCGCGGTTGAGCGTGTTCTCCACCTTGCGACTCACCTCAATGCAGTCGTCAATATTAATACCGCTATCACCATCAAGATCCACATAAATGCGGTTGTCGGGGGTGATTTTTAAGCTAATAAGATACTTATCGGTGCCTTCCAGCGCTTCCGAAACTATTTCTAAAACCTTGATTTTGTCTATCATAAGCAATAAAAAGGGGGGCTTTTGCCCCCACAATTAACCAATGCAAAGATACAACTTTTTTTTGAATCTACAACATTTTTTTTAATATCCCATTATTTTTTGCCTCGCAGCCAACCTCAGATGGGTCGCCCCTTTTTCGTGGAAACGAAATCCTGCCATAATGGCTAATCATTGCAGCGCATTTTCACCACCGATCTTTCGAACGGGCTAGCGGAGCTTCTTCGGGACTACAGCGGAGCTTCTTCGGAGGTGGGGCGATGGCAGTGGGTGGCGACAATATTATGACAGGGAAGACATTTTGACAGTTGCAGCAATGTCTCCCCCACCTAATTCGACAACTTATTTGACAATAAGTTTCTCTACTTTGGAAAGCTGGCTATTGGTGAGGCGAACAAAATAAGCACCCTTGGCAAGATGACCGAGGGGGATGTTGTGCACCTTCTCGGCATTGATATCCTGGTTGTAAACCACGCGGCCACTCATATCCACCAACTGGCAGTTGACCAATCCGTTCACGCCTTCTACATTGAGGGCCACCTGCGAAGTGGCAGGATTGGGCTGCAGATTAAGGCGAACTCCGGCAGCGACCGGATCGATTTGGCTACAAAGAACAAAATTGAAACGAATCTGATGATCCTCCGAAACATTCTCAAAGGTGTAGCTGTAGGTGAAAAGGTGAGACTCGTCGTCAAACTCAACGACATAGTCATCAACATGATGGCCATCAACATAGAGTTCGAGAGCCATACTAGTATGTGCCTTAAGCGTAACAAATGAGCCAACAGCGGGGGTGATGGTTGTGCCGCACACATCCTGACTTCCATATCGCACTTGACCATCGCCACTGCACTCAACTTGGATATTGGTGCGCTGGGTTTGGGTGCGAGGGCCCACAATCATGCGGATCATAGGATTGATTTGCAAATACTGACTGGCAAAGAAACTGCCAAAACCGGGACCCCCATAACTTGGATCTTCGACAATTGTCTGGAAATTGTTGACGGAGAATGAGTGGGCATATTTGGCAAGGGAGTCGATGTTACGGAAGTAAAGAATTGTGTCGTACGTGTCGGGGCGAGAGGGACTGGCAACACGGTAGCTACCCTGAGACTCCTGGGCTAGGGCAAAATAGCCGTCGTCGGCCATAGTGTAGCCAATGCGATAGCTGGTGTTGGGTTCGAGAGCGGGTTGCTCGGGGAAGGGGATAAACACAGTGTTGTATTGGCCGGACAGAAGGAACCCTGCCGCATCACGTCCAATAACATCAGAGCCATTCACATCAGAGGGGGTAATCACCTTGGGGCAAGCGCCTGTGGCTATTTCGGTAAAATCAATGAGATCACCAGTATAATTATCCTGGCTCAGATAGGGCATGATCTTTGTTCCCGCAGAATAATAGCCCGGAACGGGGGAAGCGACTAGCTCGACACCTTTGACTACCCAATTGTCGGGGACGACGGCGTCGGTGGTATAGCGCGAGCCAACGCTGTAGCCTGCCTGAAAGTACTGCACCTCTTCAGGATCCTCAGTTACATACCAGTTGCCACGTTCCTGAACATAGCCAACCATCCAGTAGTTGTAGGGACTATAGGTGAGAACACCATTATCATGAGCCCAACGGTAGTTTCCGTTGGTATCGGGGGTGGTGACTTGGTAAAGAAGGGTGTCGAAGTTGAAAGAGCCGGAATCGGTGGCAATGGCAGCATACAGATAGTTGTCGCCCGCAGAAATGGTAGGTAGCGCAACACCTTCGCCATGAGGAGTATGGGGGCTATAGCCGTACCAACCACGATAGTCGAGGCCATCGGGGCTCAACCAACCAGAACGGTCAACCATTACATCGAGAAAAGCACCAACGGGAATACTACCATTGGCATAGGAGCTAACGAGAGTCGGGGTGCCTTGTTGGTCATCGAGGTGATAGAGTTGTGCTTGAAGATTTGTTTGAGCGGCACCACCCTCATTTTTAATCCGTGCGTACCAGGCAGGATTGACAGTAAATCCCTGAGGGATCATACCATAGTTGCCTTCTACATATTCCTGCTTAATAGGTTTAAGGACATTGAGGTTTCGAGCAGATATTGTAACATCGTCGATAATCCAATAATAGCCATAGGCACTACGACTAGAATTAAGGGATTTGCTGCGCAGTCGGATAGAGAGCATTCCCGAGTAGCCAGAGTCGATTGCTATGGAATATGTGGCAAAGCCCCATAATGACGAACCCACAGCGATATCAATTCCCGAAACATTGATGGCCATTTCCTCCCAATTCTCACCATCAAACGAGTAGTCGAGGTAGCAATGGTCATAATATGGGCGATAATACTGATAGAACGAAACATCCACAATAGGAACATCCGAAACATCGATACTATCGATCTGGATAAAAGCGTTAAAATTTCCGGTATTGGGGGTGCGCTGATCGTACAGCGACAGCATCATCCATCCATTTTCGGCAGAGGAAGTGGCTGTATCGAGGTTATGTAACATTTGGATCACAAAAAGTGAATCGCTACCAAAATAATCGGATGCCAAAGCCGAATAGAAGCTGGCTGAAGCAAAAAGTGTAGCTTCGGTTACATCTGGCCAACGTTGCCAGCTGGAATAGGCCGCAGTTTGTCCGTGCCCCTCGGCACCGCCAACAACAACCCCCGTAGAGTAGCCAAGTCCTGGTGCGGAAAAATCAACAGACTTGAGCACTCGCTGATCTTGTGGGGATACAAACTGAGCAAAAAGCGAGCCTACACTAATGATAAGAACGGAAAAAATAAAGAGTTTTTTCATAAAGAAAGAGTATTATTACGTAACTTATTAGCCCAAAAAACAATATATCAATACATTAAAAAGAATATACTGATTTTTATGGTTTTCAAAGATACGAAAAAATGTTGATTGAAGAAGATATTCCGGGTACAGGAATAAAAAAAGGATGCCCGAAGGCATCCTTTTTTATAGAGATGTTGCTAAAGATTAGCGAACGATCAGCTTCTCAACTTTGCTGAATTTGTCGTTGGTGATGCGTACAAAGTAAGCACCCTTAGCGAGGTTGCTGAGGTTGATAACCTGAGCGTTTTCAGCATTGATGTTCTGGTTGTAAACAACACGGCCGCTCATGTCAACGAGAGTGCAGTTAACCATACCGGTAACACCAGCGATGGTGAGGTTGACCTGAGAAGTAGCGGGGTTGGGCTGGAGGTTCATGCGTACGCCAGCAGCAACGGGATCGATGCTCTCGGTGGGCATGTAGAAGTCGAAGGTGATGGTGTGGTCAGCGTTGATGTCTTCGAATGCATAGTAGTAATAAACAGCATCGAGTTCTTCATCGTAGTAGAGCTGGAGGTTAGCATCGCCAGTCTCTTCGTCTTCGTTCCAAGCTTCGCGCTCAACACCGTCAACGATAACATGAGCTCTGCAACCAGCAGCAGCAACACCGATAACCTGGCAAGTGGAGCTTACGACGGGATTGATGGTGGAACCGCAAACGTCCTCACCATTGTACTCGGCGTGACCGAACTCGGAGTTTTCGCAGTTAACCTGGATGTTCTTACGGGGCATCTCAACGCGAGGACCAACGATCATACGGATCATGGGGTTGTAGTCAACATAATAGCTAGCGAAGGTGCTGCCGTTGCCGCTGTCACCACCGTAGCTAGGATCGTTGATGAAGGTCTGATACTGGTTGATGGGGAAAACGTTGCCATACTTAGCGGTAGCCTCGTTGTTGCGGAAGTAGATAATGGTATCATACTGGTCGGGACGGCTGGGGCTAGCTACGCGATAGTTGCCGAGAGCCTCGGTAGCGAGTGCGAAGTAACCATCTTCCTCGATGGTGTAACCAATGCGATAGCTGGTGTTAGCTTCGAGAGCGGGCTGCTCGGGGAAGGGGATGTAAACAGTGTTGTAGTTGCCATAGGTGAGGTAACCATTGCTGTTGCGGCCGATAACGTTGCTGTCGTTAACATCGCTAGCAGCAATCTGCTTAACGTTAGCACCAGTGTTGATGCGGTTGAAACCTACAGAACCACCGTCGTACTCATCGGAGGTGAGGTATGCGGAGATCTTGGTACCAGTAGCGTGGTAGCCTTCAACGGGAGAAGCAACGAGTTCGACACCCTTGATAACCCAATCGGTGGGAACAGTAACGTCGGTGGTGTAACGGGAAGTTACCATGTAACCAGCCTGATAGTAGTGAACTTCGTCAGCATCCTCGGTAACATACCAGTTAGGAGCATTATAAACGTAACCGAACAGCCAGTAGTTGTAGGGGCTGTAGGTAAGAACGCCATTATCGTGAGCCCAAGTGTAGTTGCCTTCTGCGTTAGCGCCGGTAACCTGATAGTACATGGTGTCGTAGTTCAGGGTCAGAGCGTCGTTGGTGAGAGTAGCATAGAGGTAGTTGTCGCCAGTGTTAGCGGTGGGGAGAGCCATACCTTCACCATGAGCGGTGTGGTCGATGTAACCATACCAGCCACGATAGTTGAGGGAGTCGGGGAGCAACCAACCAGCGCGGTCAGCGATAACTTCCTTAGTGGTGCTAACATTGATAGAACCATTGTTGTAGGAGTCGATCAAAGTAGCCTGGTCCTGAGTAGCATTGAGGTGGTAGAGCTTAGCGTAAACATTGCTCTGGTTTTGATAACCAGTGTTCTGAACCTGGGTGTACCAAGCGGGGTTGATGGTCATACCCTGGGGGATCATACCATAGTTACCCTCGGTGTACTCCTGGTCGTATTTCTTCAGACGGTCAGCGTCGCCTACGACAACGGCTACGTCGTCGATGATCCAGAAATAGCCATAAGCATTGCGGTTAGCATCGAGAGATTTGTAACGGATACGGATGGAAAGGTTTGCATTGCCAGCAGCGTCAACGGGGAGAGTGTAAGTGGACATGCCCCAGAGGGTGCCGTTAACAGCGATGTCAACACCGGTAACGTTGATTTCCACGTTGGTCCAGGTAGTGCCATTGGTGCTGTAGTCGATGTAGCAGTTATCATAATATTTACGATAGTACTGGAAGAAAGTCACATCGAGAACACCAGCGCTAGAAGCGTCGATACCATCAATCTGGATGTAAGCGTTGAAGTTACCAGACATAGGAGTACGCTGGTCATAGAGGGACATCATCATCCAACCGTTCTCTGCGGAAGAGGTAGCGGTGTCGAGATAGCGGCCCATGTTCTCAACGAAACGAGCAACGTCGCCGAAGTAGTTCTGAGCGAGAGCGGAATAAACGCTGGAAGCGCTGTTGAGGGTAGCCTCACTGTTGTCGTTCCAACGACGCCAGGTAGCGTAGTCGTAGGACTCTGCATGACCTTCGAGACCGCCAGGGATAATGCCAGTGCTGTAACCGGTGTTGGCAGCGGAGAAGTCAACAGTTACGAGAGCAGTAGCATCTTTGGTGAAGATGGAACTGCTGTAGTTCTCGGTCTGAGCAGCCTTTGCAGGTGCCTTGCACTCCTTCTGATAGGGAGTAGCGGTCTGAGCGAAAGCGAAGCTAGCGCACAGAGCGAAAGTTAGAACCATTAAAGTTTTTTTCATTGTTTTGTATTTTTGATGAATAATAAATTTTCGAATTACTATTATTTAAAACACTCATGTACAAATAGTTTAACTATCGCACAGAGGGTCTTACCACTTTTCATAATTCAGTGCAAATATATACCATTTTTTTGACATAGCGAACTTTTTTTGATTTTTTAGTATTTTTTTATATTCATTGGTGGGGAATAATTGCCCCCTAATGAAACATTGTGCGCACCACTTCAGTGGGCCACTTTTATATTATTTTTAATATTTATACAATAAAAAAAAAGATTTCGAGTTAATGTCAATATCTTAAATAATATTCGGACCGATGAAAAATATAATTTATATATTATCATTATTATTTATTTTAAGTTCGTGCGCTAGCCAAAAGCGACAAGGGGCTACGGACGACTCACGGTATAAGCGGAAGCCGATTGTGGAGGTGAGTGAAGATGACTTGAAGTGCGAGGCCGCACAAATGGAGGCTACCGTGCAGCAACTAGTGGGCAAAACGGAAGAAGCCATAGAGCAGTATCACAAGATCTTGTCGGGAAGGGGCAATTATGCTCCCGCTCACTACGAACTGGGAAAGATATACCTAAGCAAGGGTTGGACCGACAGTGCCCTGTATCACACAAAGATGGCGTTGAGTCGCAATCCGGACAACTATTGGTACGAACACCAGCTGGCCAAGATTTACGAACGGATGCAAGACGGAAAGAATCTGACTGCCACCTGGGAGGACATTGTGAAGCGGCATCCGGAAAAGCCCGAAAACTACTACGACCTTTCGAATGCCTATCTGATGGCCAACGACATAACTTCCAGTATTGAAGTGTTGGACCGTGTGGAACGCAAATTCGGCATCAGCGAGCCTGTATCACTGCAAAAACAGAAATTATGGAGCGCCATAAATCGACACGACAAAGCTCGCAAAGAGCTGGAAAAACTAGCCGAAGCTGTGCCCAGCGAGACTGGATATAGCGCCATTCTGGCCGAGAGCTATATGGGCGAGAAGAACTATGCCAAGGCCCTCCAGTACTACTATAGTATTTTGAAAGCCACTCCTAACGACGAGAATATACACATTTCGATTGCTTCATGCTACCTTTCAATGAACAATATGGACAGCACTTTTGTCCACCTGCAGGCGGGCGTGCGAAACCCAAGCATCGACTGCCACCACAAACTGCTCTACCTGACGGAGTTTTTGCGCAACCGGTCGTTTTTTGGCACCTATAACAAGGCCTGCTTTGCCCTGGCCGACGATTTGGCTGGCCATTGCGACGGCGAAACAAACCACCACTTCCTCTACGGTCAGATGCTTGCGGCGCAGGAGCGATACGCTGAAGCCGCTGCACAGTTTGCGCAACATATCGAAAACGACAAAAGCCAGTATGAGGCATGGGACGCACTGCTGATTTGCGAAAGCATGGTTTCGGACACTTCGGCCTCACTGCTCGAACATGCCCTCCAGGCATCGGAGCTATTCCCTTTGAATGCCCGCCCCTACATCATTCTGGCACAGGGATACAACAAATTGGGCGACTGCGAAAAAGCCAAGCTTTACATACAGCGCTGCCTGATGGTGGCTCCCAACAATGCTGGAGTTAAGCAATTAGACGAAACGATCAAACAATCTTGTGAATGATGCGAAAAATTCTACCCCTATTATTGATTCTGTGTTTGGTGATGACGGGTTGCCGCAGCCATAAAAATACCGCACGCAAACACCGTCACAACAAACCCGACACAACCCAAGTGGTGACACCGACAAATCCGGACACTAACAGCGGCAGCGGCAACACCAACACTACCCCCAGCACAACAAAACCCACCACACCGACCAAACCCACCTACACACCGCACTACTACACTTGCAATTTCACTGCCGAAGCACAAGGCATTAAAGCCAACGGACAGATGAGACTGCAAAACGACAGCACGATATGGATTTGCGCCACCAAGATTGTGGAATTGGGCCGAGCAAAATTCACACCCGATTCGGCAATAGTGTACGTAAAGCTGATGAACCGCTGCTTTAGAGGAACTTACGACGACCTATACCACCGTTTCCGCTATCGCACCACATTCAAGCAACTATACCACCATGTGACTGCCCCTGATGCCGAAAAGCAACTGACCGACCTCTTTAAGCGATTTGGCATAGAAGCCACCATCAAGATGGACCCCCTAAAGGAAGTTGGCAAGCAGAACTTCCCACTTGTGATCCCCAAGAACACCAACCAATTCTAATACACCAATATGAAAAGAAAAATCATCACTTTAATTCTTGTGTGCCTGCAATGGGCCGCCTGGTCGCAGCCCGACTCAAATGTGGATCTGTTCGACTCGGTGAAAGGAGTTTCGATTGTTGACTACTTTATGTCGAGGGTTGATTTTCAGCAAGAGAAGACAGACAGTATCTTGTTTGTAAAGACTTCGGTGGTGGAGCGAAACCACACCGACGACACAATGACAATCTACCGCTGGTACATGGCCCCTATGTCAACACGCATCGAATTGTGGCAAGACGGCAAGATGGCCGACGCATACTACAGCGACGGTAGGAGCATTTTCCGCCATTTTGATGCCACCCGCAGAGAATGGGTGGATATGGACCAAATGGAATTTACCAATTTTGCCGAACCCTTGGACATCCGCGGAGCCCTGTATAATTGGCGCAGCAAAGGTGCCGAAATCAGCTATGCCGGCGAATACACCATGAAAGGCCAGGCCGTTGACCGTGTATATGTTACCTGTCCACATAGTTACGACAGGTACTATTTCTTTGAGAAAAACTCCGGCATGTTGTTTATGGTAACCGAAAGTGACCGACGCTATGGCAATGCAAAATCAAAAGTATTTTCGGTAAATGTTGACTGGCGCGCATGGAGCGAATATGTGCCAGTGCACCAATTCATGATGCCGGCAGTAGAATCGTACCAAGTGCAAGACCAAGTAATTATCATCAAAAACAAATATCAATACCTACCCAAACAAACGTCTCTCTTTTCTGAGGACTTTATCCCCAAACGATGAGCATTTTTGACAATCCCGACGAGTTTTATATGCGCCAGGCACTGCGCGAAGCTCAAGCCGCATACGACGAGGAGGAGATTCCCGTGGGTGCGGTAATCGTGAGTGGCGACAGAATCATAGCCCGAGCCCATAACAACACTGAGCGGCTGCACGATGTGACTGCCCATGCTGAAATGCTGGCTTTTACCGCTGCCACCAACATGCTGGATGCCAAATATCTGACGGGATGCACTCTGTATGTGACCCTCGAACCCTGCGTGATGTGCGCCGGAGCAGCCGGGTGGACACAGATAAGCCGCATAGTGTATGGCGCATCCGACCCCAAACGCGGCTTTGAACGACTCGGGCGAGAGATGCTCCACCCCAAAACCATTGTAGAAAACGGTCTTTTGAAAGACGAATGTGAGGAACTGCTGAAATCATTTTTTAAAAAAAGACGATAAATAAATAAAACATAGTTATGAAACCTACTTTATTAGTTCTTGCTGCCGGTATGGGCAGCCGCTACGGCGGACTCAAACAGGTTGACGGCGTTGGCCCCAACGGTGAAATCATCATGGACTATTCCATTAAAGACGCTATCCGCGCCGGTTTTGGCAAAGTGGTCTTTGTTATTCGCCACGACTTTGAAGATGCTTTCAAGTCGAAGATCAATGCCGAACATTTTGGCAATCAAATCGAGGTTAAGTATGTTTACCAAGAGCTTAACTACCTGCCCGAAGGTTTTGCAGTGCCCGAAGGCCGTGTGAAACCTTGGGGAACCAATCATGCTATTTTGATGGCCAAAGACGTGATCAACGAGCCTTTCGCCATTATCAATGCCGACGATTTTTATGGTGCTGACGCCTTCAAGGTGATGGGCGACCATCTTCGCACCCTTGAGAACGCCAAAGGCCAGTACTGCATGGTGGGCTACAAGCTGGAGAACACACTGAGCGAGAACGGCACCGTATCGCGCGGAGTTTGCGAGGTGGATGCAAACGGACTTCTGGCAGGCATGACCGAGCGCACCAGCATTGGTCGCACTGCTAACGGCATCGAATATAAAGATACCGACGATTCTATGCACCCCCTGGCTGCCGACGCCACCGTTTCGATGAACCTGTTCGGCTTCACCCCCGACTATTTTGTGGAGAGCGAGAAACTCTTTGTAGAATGGCTTCGCGAGCATGGCAGCGAAATGAAGTCGGAATATTACATTCCTTATGCCGTAAACACCTTCATCAACAATGGTTATGCCACTATGCGTGTGCTGAAAACCACTGCCCAGTGGTTTGGCGTAACCTATCAGGAAGATCGCCCCATGGTGGTAGAACGCCTGAAGAAGCTTCACGAAGAAGGAATCTACTAATAGATTTATGATTTAAGAGTTATGAATTAAGAGTATGGCTTCCAGCCCAATTCTTAATTCATAACTCTTAAATCATAATTAGTGCTGTATGTTCGAAGAAATCATTGCCTTTGCCCAGGAGCATTGCCAAGACGACCCGCTGAAACTCGCACTTCAGCAGAGTCGGTACCCCAGTATCGACCTAGGCCTTGTTGCGCAACAGCTTGAAGGTCGGCGACAGGCCTTGGCCAAATGGCCCTCTCTTGTCAGCTGCCAGCAGTATTTCTTCCCTCCCAAAATCAACCGCGAACAGAGTTCTTCCGAAACCACGGCAAAATACAAAGCCGACCTATTCCGCCAACTCAATGGCCGCACCTTTGCCGACCTCACCGGAGGGATGGGAATCGACACCTATTTCATTGGGCGAGAAGCCGAGTGTGCCGATTATTTTGAGCTCAACACCAACCTTTTCGGCATCACCGAGCACAATCTTGCAGTCCTCCAACAAACGCAAATCCACTGCCACAATACCGACAGCATACAGCACCTAACCGAGCACAACACAACCTACGACCTAATCCTCATCGACCCCGCTCGCCGCAACGACCACGGAGCCAAAGTGGTGGCTTTTGAAGACTGCACACCCAATCTGCTCGACAACCTGGCCATGATACGCAGCAGATGCCGATATCTAATGGTCAAGGCCTCACCCATGATAGACCTGCGCCAAGCCATGCAGCAACTTGGCAATGTGGAAGCAGTCCACATTATTTCGGTGAACGGGGAATGCAAAGAAGTACTGTTTCTCATACCCGGCAACCAGACCAGCCACGCTGCACAAATCCACTGCGTGAACCTAGAAAGCACCGACTGCGCTATATCATTCAGCCCCGAGCAAGAAAGCCTCACCCCTCCCCTATTTGCCTCGGCTATGGGCCAATACCTCTATGAACCCAATGCCTCCATCATGAAAGGAGGGTGCTACAACATACTAGGACAACAATTTGCGATAGCCCAGCTGGCGCGCAACACACATCTTTATACCTCCGATACCTGGGTTGAAAATTTCCCTGGTAGGAAATTCCGCGTCCTGCAGGAAATCGCCCTCAATGCCAAAGAGGCGAAGAAAGCATTGCCCGAAGGCAAAGCCCATGTGGCAACGCGCAACTACCCTATGGCCGCTGCCGACCTGCAAAAGAAGCTAAAACTAAAAGAAGGTGGCACCCTTTTCATTATCGCCGCCACACTAGGTTCCAAACCCTTGGGCTGGCTATGCGAGAAATGCTAAGCAACAGCCACACCATCTACCACAAGTTACTTTCTGCTATTACGGGATGGTCGAACCCGGCCACACAACGCTCCATCCACCTTTGGGCTCCGTAGCCGCCATGGCCTAAATAATCCATATCCTCCATATCGTCGAACAGTATCATTTGCATACCTGTAGCATTCACCATATCCACAATCCTGTCGGCAATGGCAGACAATAATTGGGCATCGGCCATCAAGGTGGCAGAATCCAGCGTCCAAAGTCGGGCACCCAAACTGCCAGACTTATGAAAAGCAGCCGTTGTGCCTAAAGCGCCCCGACGGCAGCCCATCAAATGAACCAAACCCTCATCGTCTATAATCGAATCATACACAATAATCTCATCATCCACCCTCACCAGATTGCAGGGCATATCATTCACAAAACAGCTGTTCAAGCCTGTCAGCAAAACCAGCATAGAGTCGGAAGCCTCGGCCGGCGATATCAGCTGAAACTGCAACTGCCGCAGCAGATGGGCCGAAGGCAGCGGAGTGACATAGGCATCATTAACCGAGACATGGTTTGCCCAAATGCGCACACCCAAATGCACCCCTTTGCTTGCCGCATACGCCACCAAACTGCGCATTTCGGCATCATCCTTCGCCAAGTCGGCCCGCCACTGATAGTGGCCCAGGCTACGAAAGGCATTGGGATGCACCAAATACTTTACATGCAGCTGTTTGCACACCAAAATCAGCGAATCGATATTCCCTCTATTAAAATCTGCCACAATGCGGGCCGGCTTAGTCGCTTGGCTTGGCCGAACACCCATCGTCATCTTAGCCCCCACAATAGCGCCCTCTGCTCCGGGCACGGGATCAATCCACGCCGCACGACAATTGCGCACAGGTCCGGCCCAGGGCATACCCCCACGCCCTTGCAAATTAAGTGCATAGCACTGCAACGCATTATCAAGCAACATACTATCATGAAAGAATTGGCCAAAGACCGCATCCTTTGCCAGCCTAGGCAATCCGGTCTGCATCTTGCAATTGTTGGGAACAAACGCCAGCCCCGCCTTTGCAGACCGACAATTCATGGGGCCGAATATCAGTGACTTATACTCGTCCGGACAGGACAACACCTCAAATGAGAGTCCGCCTTTGGCCGAAGTTTTCTGCAATTCCACCTTGCCGCCGTCATCCATCACAAACAACAGCGTGTCGCCATGCTGCGCCACCTTAGCAGGCAGCACCAACTGCCACGAATAGCCCATCAGCATAGGATACAAACCCGCCTTGGTCAACACTTCCGCGCCCTCCATTTTAACCGAATGGAAGAACCCCGTGGCATCCAAAGTCACATCCACCGGCCCGCCAACCATCCGTATCCGCTGACCGAACACACAGAAACTCAGCACCAAAAACACGACGAAACAAACCCTTTTCATGATCTTCATTTTTTTGCAAAGATACAAACTTTTTGCCACATACACACCTTGGCACCACATCTACACCGCCCCTTCGCCACCGCATTTGCCGCCTAGCATCACTGATCCTACGGTAATCCTGCGGTAATCCTACGGTGATTCTACGATCATCCTGCGGCGCAACACCGTAGAATCACCGTAGGATCAGCGCTGCATCTATGTAGCTTGACCGGGCGAAGCACGTTGTAGGGATGGGAAATCGCCCAAATAACCAAACCAAGTGCTCGGGGTGATTGAAAATAGCATCGGCAAACAACAAAAGTAAAGTTTTTGCGTTATTATGGCGGTTGGACCTTGGTAGCTGCCAATAAAGGGTTCAAAAACACAATTTGACCACATGAAATCACAAAAAGAAGTTAAGGTAGAGCAATGGCTGGTGGAGCTGGCCGAAGAAATTATTGACCTGACACCCGAGGAAGGCGACCTGCCTTTGCGCGTGGTGCGCGACCTGATAAGCGACAAAGAAATACAAGCCGTTCAGGACTATGCCAACAAAGTAGCCATATCGCGACTGGGATTCAACGACCACGGCCCAGTGCACATGCGCACCGTTTGCCGCAACGCATTGAAGATGCTTAAAATACTGTATAATGCTGGTGTTGAAACAAGTTTGCAGAAAGACCAAGTGGGTTCTTTTGACGACAGCGTTACCGCCGTGGCCCTTGCCGCCTTCTGCCACGATTTCGGCATGTCGATAGGGCGCAGCGACCATGAGCTGTATTCCGGCATATTGGCCTATAATATAATAGACCGCATCTTGCTAAAGAATCTGCCCGATGAAAAAGACCTGCAACGACGCGTAGCCATAAGGTCAATGGCCATGGAAGGCATATTGGGCCACATGGGCACACGCAAAATACATTCGATCGAGGCTGGACTGATATTGGTGGCCGACGGCTGCGACATGACAAAGGGTCGCGCGCGCGTACCTATACATATTCACACCACACCCCAACAAGGCGACATCCACAAATACTCGGCCAATTCGATCGACAAAGTGATTATTCAGCAAGGAAGTGAAAAGCCCATCAAAATTGCCGTTGAGATGTCGGCCGAAGTGGGACTCTTCCAAATAGAAGAAGTGCTTCTGCCCAAAATCAATTCTAGTCCGGTACGCCCCATGATAGAATTGTACGCCCAAGTGCAAGGCCAAGAGGCCAAACGCTACCTTTAGGCCCCGGAAGAAAAACTTTTCAACAAAAAAAGTGAATAAAATGGGCAAAAATTTGGTCATTCCAAAAAAATATTGTAATTTTGCACTCTCTTAGCATTGTGGGTGAGAGCCTTGTTCCATACCCGTTCGGGCTTGAAAAACAAAATGTTGAGAGAGCAAAACATATCGTGAAACGCTGCACAAAATACCATAAAATCAGGTTATCCGTCGCCTAAAATGGTAGATTATGCGGTGTGAAACGACAAAAAAAAGAACAAACATCATCGTTAAAATAAAATAATGAAACAGTTAAGTTACAAGACCATCTCTGCCAACAAGAACACCGTTCAGAAAGAATGGGTGCTCGTTGATGCCGAGAATCAGACTGTAGGACGTTTGGCCACCCGCGTTGCCAACATCCTCCGTGGCAAGACCAAGCCTTGCTTCACCCCGCACGTTGACTGCGGCGACAATGTTATCATCATCAATGCCGAGAAGATCGTTTTCACCGGTAAGAAAATGACCGACAAGATCTATCAGCGCTACACTGGCTATCCCGGTGGTCAGCGTGAGACCACTCCCGCTAAGGTGTTGGCTACTCACCCCGAGCGCGTACTCGAGCACGCTATCCGCGGTATGCTTCCTAAGAATCGTCTTGGTGACCAGCTCTATCGCAACCTGCACATCTATGCTGGTGCTGAGCATCCCCACCAGGGTCAGAACCCCAAAGTTATCAATATTAACGACGTTAGATAATATAGAAGATGGAAGTAATTAACACTATCGGTAGAAGAAAATGTTCCGTTGCTCGCGTGTATATGACCGCTGGCACTGGCAAGATTGTTGTGAACAACAGAGATTATAAAGAGTATTTCCCCACCGGTCCCCTGCAGTACATCGTAAACCAGGCTTTCCAGGTTGCTGACGCAGAGGGTAAATGGGATGTTAAGGCTAACCTCGACGGCGGTGGTATCACCGGTCAGGCTCAGGCTCTCCGTATGGCTATCGCTCGCGCACTTTGCGAGAACAACATCGAAGACCGCCCCGCTCTGAAGAAAGAAGGCTTCCTTATGCGTGACCCCCGTATGGTTGAGCGTAAGAAACCCGGTCAGCCCAAGGCTCGTAAACGCTTCCAGTTCAGCAAACGTTAATCGTTGGAATCAGAAGCAACAGTTTAGAATCCAAATTGTCGTGAGATTCCGCCGGGTTGACAGTTCTGCTGCCTAAGGCAAAAGCAGAAAAACCCGACACTCAGAAAGGACTACTCGACAATTGGTAATTAGGAATGTAAACAAAAAGAAAAAAGCAACAATGAACGCATTAAAATTCGAAGAATTACTTGAAGCTGGTTGTCATTTTGGTCACCTCAAGAGAAAATGGAACCCCAAAATGGCCCCCTATATTTTCAAAGAGCACAACGGTATCCACGTTATCGACCTGCAGAAAACTATCGTAAAAGCTGACGAAGCTGCAGCAGCTCTGAAACAGATTGCCAAGAGCGGTAAGAAAGTCCTTTTCGTAGCCACCAAAAAGCAGGCTAAGGACGTAGTTGCCGAAATGGCAAAGAGCGTTGACATGCCCTTCGTGACCGAACGTTGGCCCGGCGGTATGCTCACCAACTTCACCACCATCCGTAAGGCCGTGAAGAAGATGAACAGCCTCGACCAGCTGATGCACGACAAGGATTTCAACAACATCAGCAAACGTGAGCGCCTCCAGGTGCAGCGTGAGCGCGCTAAGCTCGACAAGAACCTTGGTTCTATCGCCGACCTTAACCGTCTGCCCAGCGCATTGTTCATCATCGACATCAACAAGGAGCACATTGCCGTTGCTGAGGCTCGTCGTTTGAACATCCCCACCTTCGCACTGGTTGACACCAACACCAACCCCGATCTTATCGATTTCCCCATCCCCGCTAACGATGATGCTTCCAAATCGATTGCCGCTATCCTGAAACACATGACTGAGGCTATCCAGGAAGGTCTGAACGAGCGCATGCTCGACAAGGACGCCCAAAAGGAGGAAGAGGAAGAAGTTATGACCGAAGAGGCTCCCGTTGAGAAGAAGACCCGTCCCCGTCGCCCCCGCAACGAGGCTAAGTCCGAAGAGGCTCCCAAGGCTGAATAATTTTAGCATATAGTAATGAGTAATGGGCTCGGAGTGCAAACTCCTTACCCATTACTCATTATCCAATTAATAATAATATACAGAAAAATCATTATGGCAAATATTACTGCAAAACAGGTTAATGAGCTTCGTCAGCTGACCGGTGTCGGCATGATGGACTGCAAAAAGGCCCTCGTTGAGTGCGACGGCGATTTCGAAAAAGCTATTGACTTCCTCCGTCAGAAGGGTCAGAAAATGGCTGCAAAACGTGCTGATCGCGACGCTAACGAAGGTTGCGTACTGGCTAAGAGCTGCGGCAACTACGGCGCTCTTATCATGGTAAGCTGCGAGACCGACTTCGTTGCTACCAACGCTGGTTTTATCGAGTTCACCACTTCTATCATCGACACCGCTATGGCTCAGCACCTGACCACCAAGGAGCAGGTTCTTGACATGGAAATTGAAGGACGCAAGGTTTCCGACCTCATCACCGACCAGATCGCTAAGATTGGTGAGAAGATCGAACTCGCTCACTTCGAGGTTCTCGAAGCTGCTGAGGTAGCTGCTTACATCCACAATGGTAACCGTATGGCTTCCCTCGTTGGTATGAACAAGGCTGGTTACGGTGAAGTTGGCCACAACCTCGCTATGCAGGTTGTTGCTATGCGCCCCGTTGCTCTCGATGCCGCTAGCGTACCCCAGGAAGTAAAGGACAAGGAACTTGCTGTTGCTGTTGAGAAAACTCGCGAAGAGCTTATCGGCAAGGCAGTTGACGCTGCTCTGAAGAAAGCTGGCATCAACCCCGCACACGTTGACACCGAAGAGCACATGGAGTCTAACCAGGGTAAGGGTTGGATTACCGCCGAGCAGGTTGAAATGGCTAAGAAAATCAAGGCAGAAGTTGGCGCAGAAAAGGCTGCCAGCCTCAACGAAGCCCAGATTCAGCAGATTGCTAACGGCCGTTTGAACAAGTTCTTCAAAGAGAACACTCTCGTTGAGCAGGAGTACATCATGGAGAGCAAGATGACTGTCCGTCAGTTCATCGAAGGCACCGACAAGGAGCTTGCTTGCACTGGTTTCAAACGCCTCGAACTTGGCGCATAATCTAGGAAATCATTCCTAAACATACAAGGGCGGCTGTGAAACATATCACAGCCGCCTAATTTTTCCAAAAAAGAAAAGAACTTAACTGTGGACAAATACATCTTTCTGGATATTGATGGTGTTATAAACACTGAAAGGCATCAATTTCAATTGCATAAAGAGGGCAAACCTATGAGGGATGAAAACATGCCCTATTTTGACCCCGAAGCAGTTGAAAATCTACGAGAGATTGTAACTCAGACGTCTGCAGGCATAGTTATCACTTCCTCCTGGCGAGAAAAAGGAATACATATAATGGAAGATGTATGGTATTCTCGCAAGATGCCAGGCATACTCGAAGGTATTACCCCATCGGATATTCACAGCTATTTTTGCATCCGCGGATCGCAGATACTGCAATGGTTATCTGCCCAAGACGATCAAAACTACAACTACGTGATTATTGATGATTGCAATGACTTTCTTCCCGAACAGATGAGCAAGCTTGTTCGAACAAATCCACACTTCGGGTTAACGAAACAAGACGCAGCAAAAGCCATAGCGATACTACAAGGCAGCAGTCCCGAGCAATAATAAAAGCCCCAACACGTTATTATCGACATAAGAATGGCAAAGAAAAAAAACAAATATTATGTAGTATGGCAAGGCCACCAACCCGGCATTTACAATTCTTGGGAGGAATGTAAGAAGCAGGTAGAAGGCGTTGCCGCTTCAAAATATAAAAGTTTTGAAAGCAAACAAGAAGCCGAAGCCGCTTTTGCCCGTCCTTATGGTGAGATACTGGGGCAGGGCGGACACACATCGCTTCCGAAACCAACGCCCATCGTGAGTGTTGACGAGAACGGAATGACTGTTGTGAAACCCGGCAATCATCCAACTCCGATACTTGATAGCCTTGCTGTAGATGCCGCCTGTAGTGGTAATCCCGGAGTGATGGAATATCAAGGTGTGTATGTGGCCAATCGGCAACAGATATTCCACTACAAAGCCCCTGTCGGGACCAATAATATCGGTGAATTTTTGGCCATCGTTCACGGACTCTCCTATCTGAAAAAGCACGGATTGAACCAGATTATCTACAGCGATTCCGTAAATGCTATTAATTGGGTGAAACGAAAAGAATGCCGCAGCAAACTCCCCTTAACCGAACAGACAATGGAATTGTGGAATTACGTTAGGCGTGCTGAACATTGGCTACAGAGCAACACTTATACCACCGAGATACGGAAATGGAACACCGATTTATGGGGCGAAATCCCAGCCGACTTCAACCGCAAACATTAATCCAATGAACACCACTAACATGCACATGCCCTCTAATAAGGTTGGTGATATCGAACGATATATTCGCCAAGAACTGAGCGATAAATACCCTTTGGGCGAGCTAAGAATGTTCACCCTCATGCTATTTGAGGCCTATCTGGGTTGGAGCCAAGTTGAATTGCTGTTGCATAGGGAAGACACCATCAACCAATCGGACTTACTAAAATTCCATTGGGCAGTTGAAGATTTGAAAAAATATCGTCCTATACAACATATTATAGGATATACCGAATTCTGCGGACTCAAAATCAATGTCACGCCCGACACCCTGATTCCTCGTCCTGAAACAGAAGAAATTGTACGACTTGTAGCCCAAAAGATTGATAAAACAGACAGTTTATCTATCCTCGACATTTGTACGGGAAGCGGATGTATTGCGCTAGCGCTAAAGTCACTCCATCCCCAAGCCCAAATATGGGGCATAGACATTTCGCCTAATGCTTTAGCAGTAGCTCAACAAAATGCCAAACAATTGGGGCTTGAAACAACATTCTCCGCTTGCGATATTCTGGACGAAACACCCCTCCTCCCCCACAATCTGTTTGATGTGATCGTCAGCAATCCACCTTATATCAGAGATAGTGAAAAGAACGAAATGCATACCAACGTACTGGATTACGAACCCCACTTGGCATTATTTGTTCCTAACGAAGACCCATTAATATTTTATCGTTCCATTGCTTGCTTTGCGACCAAACATTTGGCACCACACGGACTACTTGCCTTCGAAATCAGTGAGCACTTTGGCTCAGAAACTTGCCAGATGCTCGAAACAATGGGATTTAGCACAGAATTGCACAAAGATTTTAGAGACAAAGACCGCTGTATTCTAGCAACAAGAAAATGATTACCACAATACATATTATAGGCATATTACTAACTATTGGAATTTTGCTGGTTGTGAGTATTGCATCGGGCCGCAAAATAAAAAATGCCAAAGATTTCACAACTGGGGGCAACGCCAATAGCTGGATGGTTTGTGGAGCCATACTAGGCACTCTTGTGGGTGGACAATCCACTATCGGCACCGCCCAACTGGCATTTAGCTTCGGCATTTCAGCCTGGTGGTTCACTCTTGGGGCCGCACTGGGCGCACTTGCATTAGCGCTATTTTATGCCAAACCCATCAGAAACAGTGGGTGCAACACACTATTAGAAATTGTTTCTAAAGAATATGGCAGAAAAGCTGAAACCATTGGATCGATGCTGTTTCTCATCGGTATTTTCATCAGCATCATGTCGCAGGTACTTTCATCCTCGGCCTTAGTCACCAGTCTATTCCATCTTCCGATTATTGTAGCCGCTATCATCAGCGCCCTATTGATAATGTTATTTGTATTATTTGGCGGAATTCGCAGCGCGGGTGCGGGCGGGATAATCAAACTAGTACTTTTGTATATCAGTTCGTTAGCTGCCGGCATCATTGTATGGAAGATCGGCAAAGGACTTATCGGAATAAATGAAAGCATTTCCAGCATTTATACCAATCCTACATTGGCAGAATTGAACAACCTGACCGATGCAGAAAGTATCCATCAAAGATACGGCAACATGGTGGCGCGTGGACCTTTGAAGGATATTGGTGGATGCTTATCACTGATGCTCGGCGTGGTAACGACACAAACATATGCACAAGGAATATGGTCGGGAGCCACAACTGCCAAGGCAAAAAAAGGCGGAATCTACTGTGCCATGCTGATACCCATAATTGGTGCTGCATGCACACTCGTAGGCATGTACATGCGAGGACACTATATCACTGCTGGCGAATTATCAGCATTACAAGCTGCCGGGGAGAGCATTCCTGAAGGTGTTGGCGTAATTGAAAGTTCGTTGCAGGCCTTTCCGGCATTTGTACTCAACCACATGCCCGACTGGCTAGGCGGCATTGCGTTGGGCGCTATGATAGTAAATATACTGGGTTGCGGGAGCGGACTCTCATTGGGCGCCGCCACTATTTTGGTCAGAGATATCTACCCCTCATTATCAACAATTTCGAAATCCAAACATCACAACATATCACAACTTATACTCACCCGATTCTCCATAGTCGGAATCCTTTCTCTGGCTGTAATAATTGCCCTGTTGGTCAAAGGCACATTCATCAACGACCTAGGATTTCTTTCACTCGGACTGCGCGCCGTGGCGCTACTTTGGCCTCTCAGCCTAGCCCTTTTCATGCCTGGCAAAATCCAAGCCAGATGTATTGTACCAGCCATGATTGTCGGCACCGGCACCATGTTGCTGGCCAAATTCTTATCCTTGCCAGCCGACCCTGTTTATTACGGTCTCGGCACCAGTTTGCTAGTCATCCTCATTGCAAACCACATTAAACGATAATAACAAACTGTATCTGCGAAAATAAACCCTATTCAGCGTAATTCTGAATAGGGTCTTATTTAGGAGCAGTCTTTCAATCCTACAATATTCAAGCAACCTTGGTCTGCGAGAATACTCTCGCCTAACCGCTATCATTGGGGAAAAGTTATTTGAAAAAAGCTTGGGGTTACGCTTTCTTTTTACTTCTTGATTTAGGATATGGCAACACCGGCACCACGGCTTTCGCCACATTGCGCAACAATTCCCGATGATCCACATCAACAATATAATGCTCTTTGGCCCCAGGATAAGGGAATCCACACTCGGCATCTGCCAACAGTTCTTCCAACACCGGATTCTTTTTCACATAAGCGATATTGTCGCAAGCCATAATAAACACCTTCCCGTCAACATACACACAATATTCACCAAACATCTTTTTGGATTCAATCACACCCAATCCTTCCAGCTGGGAGCAAATATAGCTTACAAAATCCTCGGTACAAGCCATCGTTATTTAATTAGATTAATCACTTCTGATACCTTATCGTCCAACGACCGAGTTCCATCAATCCAATGGATAGGAATACCCTGACGCTCCATTCTACGGAACCACGTCATCTGACGTTTTGAGAACCTGCGGATATCCGTATAAAGATCTCTATACATATCCTCGTAACTGCATTCGCCTTTCAGATAGGTTGTAACATGACGATACTCCAATCCATATCTCAACAGACGTTCCTCGGGAACACCGGCGTCAAGCAAGGCCTTCACCTCATCAATCATCCCTTCTTCCAATCTCTGCCGCAAACGGATGCCTATTCGCTCCACCACAACTTCGCGAGGAAAGGCAACCCCTACAATCACATGATCCATTTCCGGCATGTGAGGATACTCGTCGGGGTGCTGGATATGGTACTCTTGAATTTCCAACGCACGCAGCAACCGATCACGCGATTCGGTATCGGTATGGTTGTGAAGCTTGATATAGCCGGCCAGCCGTTCCGTAAGCTCTTCGTCGGAGAAAGCCTCCATACGTTTGCGAAAATCCATGTCTATGGGAGCATCCGCTAGCTGATACCCTTTCACGATGGCCTCGATATACATGCCCGTGCCCCCGCAAAGAATAGGTTGCTTGCCCCTACCCACGATATCGCCAAACGACCGGATAAAGTCGTTCTGAAACTGATAAACATTATATTCATATCCTGCATCATGGATATCAATCAAGTGATAGGGGATATCCACTCCGTGGATATGGTAATCAGCCAAATCTTTGCCTGTGCCGATATCCATGCCGCGAAAAACCTGACGAGAATCAGCACTAATAATCTCACCGCCGAGCTGGAAAGCCAGTTCGGCGGCGAGGCTTGTCTTACCACAAGCCGTAGGGCCTGTTATGGTGAGCAGTTTAGTCGTCTAAGAAATAGAGTTTGCCGAGCTGCTTGTCGAATTCGTATTCGCCAAAATCGCCAAGAGCTGCGCGGTTAATGATAAATTTATAATCAATACCCTTCACCACGATAACCTCTACGTTATACTGGTGATGCTGACCAATCTGGATCTCCTTGAAGACCAATTTGGCCTTATCCAAGATATTGCCTTCGGGATCAAAAGCATGGTCGCGATCGGGGAAATCCTCTTTATTGATGCGGCGCTGATACAGCATATTCATAGCTTCTTCCCATGAAATAGCCACGGGCTCTTTGTAGCGCTCATCAATCAGCATGGGAACCTGAACACCATTGATGATGGCCTGAACCTCACCCTTCTGGGTGTTGATCATAGTAACATCAATCGTAGCTTCATCGTGCACAATCACAGCCACATCTCTGTAGTTACTATCCACAGGAGCGTTCACCAGGTCGATATAGCTGCCATCTTCGTTCTGTTTCACCAGTGCGCTATCTGAAGCCATATTGTTGACAATACGCTTCGACACATAGTCGGAACGGAGCACCAAAAACTCAATACGGCGGTTCAGCTGATGTGCGGCCTCCTGATGCTCTTTCGAGGGCAGATCGTTGATAAAATCGCACTCAAGGGTAGTACCTGCCGAGAAAGTGTAAGGCACACCGGCCACCACAATCACCACATCGCGATCCAAAGTACGGGGCACACGCTCAGCATAGCCCTTTGCCACCAAGCGGTCGCGCTCAATACCACGGCTAGCCAGGTAATCTACCACGCTCTGGGCACGACGCTGTGACAGCGTATCGTTGGTCAAGCCAATGAAAGGACGGCAGTCGGTATGTGCGCGGATTTCCACCACCACACTGGGATTGTTCACCATCACAAGATACAAATCCATCAAAGAATCCATAAACTCTTCTTTGATATCCCATTTGGAGAGGTCGTAACGAACCTCGGGCAGTACAACAGGCTGCTGGGGAACGGGTTCCATACGGCAGTCGTGAACAATGTCTTTATCCACATTATAGCCTTTGGTGCTTTCCGACTGTTCTAGGCTGAAATAATCAACCTTAGAGAAGTACATCTTATACACCACCTGACCCTTTACCTGACTGTTGTTGAACTTATAATGACCTTTCTTATCAGTATAGGTCTCGGCTTCAGAGCCATCCGAACCCACAAGCTTCACTTTGGCACCCTTTACCAACTGCATCGACTTCTCATCGCGCACAGTACCCTCAATGGAATATTGCAACTGAGGAAGTTCAAACGAGAAAAGATTCAAATTGGGCAAGGGCAACTTCTTACCTTTTTTGTCGGTATTTTTGTTCAGAGGATCGTCGAACGGACGGTTGGACGAGAAATAACCGCGCTCCATCATATTGCTATTCTCATTATCAGGATAGTAGATGATGCTCATTTCGTCGTAGGAAGAGTTGATAGGCACACCCAAGTTTTCGGGACGAGAGCAAACGCGCTTGCCAATCTTGGTCTTGAAAATATCATAACCACCAATACCGGGCAGACCATTCGAGGAGAAATACATCACCGAGTCGCCACGCAGCACGGGGAATGCTTCACGACCAGGAGTGTTCACAATAGGACCCATATTCACGGGTTTGCCAAAATCATCGGCCAACGATGCTCGGCTGGACTTCCACAAGTCGTAGTCACCTTCACCGCCCGGCATATCGGAGCTGAAATACAGGGTTAAGCCATCGCTAGAGATTGCGGGATAGAGGTAGTTGAAGTTTGTATCACCCAAATTGATGCGCACTGGGGTAGCCCAATCGCCAGGATTCAGCTGCTCGGCAGCATTCTCATCGTCAGCACTGCTACCTTTCTTGCTGCCTTTCTTGTTAGTGCTGTTGCTCTTGGGAGCCGACTTCTTAGCGCTCTTCTTTTTCTTATCCGGAGCCACAGCCTTGGAGCTGGTATAAATAGCACAACCATGAGTCTCCTGTTCTGAAATCTGACAACGGGTAAAATAAATGGTATTACCATCAGGCGAGAAACAAGCCTCACCCTCATTGCTCTTGGTGTTAATCTTCTCCGAATTGTCAAACGATTCCGGCACATTGGTCCAGCTGCCATTGCGGTCTCTATACACAGTGTAGAAAGCCGAATAGTTCTGGCCGGTCCACACGTCCACATCGGGATTGTCGCCAGCACCGTAACGAGCGGTGGTGAACACCAAAACATTGGTATCGTCGCCCAAGAAACGGGGCGACCAATCGTTGTATTCCGAGTTCCAGTCGGTCAGCTTGGTGATGACATGGCGACTGCGGTCTGCTGCCCAGCGCGACACCTCGATGAGAGATTTCTTGCGCGAGAGGCACAGTTTATCGTTAGGCACCAACTTCAAAAACTCGTCATAATACTTGTCGGCCTGGTCAAACTTACTATTAAAACGGCACATTTCAGCCATGTAGTAGTAAATCTTAGGCTCTACAGTGTAGTAGCCAGCCTGAATCAGACGCAGATAAGTATGCTCAGCCTTGGGATAGTTGTACATCAGGCGGTAGCATTCGCCGATTTGGAAATAGATGCGGTTTTTCTCAGCCTTGTTGCCAGAAATCCTATCATAAGCTTTCTGATAGCTTTCCAATGCCAGACGGAACTGTTTGTTGGCAAACTGCTGGTCGGCAGTAGTGGCAACACTGCTTTGAGCCATTGCGGTACCGGCAAAAAGCAAGGCTACAACGAGTAGTGCGAAACCTTTTTTTATCATTTTCATATATATATTATTTTTTATCTCAATAACGCAATATTATTATTTTTAGTGCATTGCACGAGAAAAAAACACGCAGCAATACACATTATCAATGTGCTAAATTACACTTTTTTTTTGGAATAACGAAAAAAAATTCTCCTAAGTAACCGCTAGTCGTACAAAAGGTATTTTTCCCGAACGCGCTTAAACCTGTCCAGTGCCGGCTGCCACGAGGCCCTGATCTCCTCTTCCGGAATGCCTTTTTCCAATTGTTCCCTCAGCATTCTCGTCCCCGCCAGCAAGTCAAAGAAATTGCTTTTCAAGAAAAAAGTGTTCTTGTCGCTATTGTTATACATTTCCAGCAGATAGCTCAAGTCGAAACAACGACGAACCTCCACATCACTCAAATCGCACCCATAACAGCGCTTGCCTTTATGGGGCGGATTGGCGCTCACTCCGGGCATTGATTTGGGCACAAACGAGAAGGAATGAGCTGTGTAGCTGGGCCTTCCTATCACCTCAAAGGGCTTGTCCGTCCCTCTGCCAACACTCACATTCGTTCCCTCAAACAAGCACAAACTCGGATACAGGGCTATGGCCTGCGGTGTGCGCAAATTGGGCGATGGCGCTATGGGCAGCCGATAAACGCTGTCGTGGGTATAGTTTTTCAGCCTCACCACCACGGGCTTATCCTTCAACGTATCGCGAGGGGCTGAGCTATCCCAACCCTCGCCGGCAATCATCATGGCATACTCGCCTATGGTCATCCCATACACTACCGGCACTCCGGGGTGTACGCCCACAAAGGACCTATACTTTTCCTCCAACACCGGTCCGTCAACATACCCTCCGTTCGGATTGGGCCTGTCCAGCAGCCAAAACTCCTTATCTTGCTCATACGCAGCTTCCATCACATACTGCAGGGTGGATATATAGGTATAAAATCGACAGCCTACATCCTGCAGATCAAACAGAATCAAATCCACTCCCTTCAACGATTCGGCCGAGGGTTTCTTGTTGCTGCCATACAACGATACCAAAGGCAACCCCGTCTTGGCATCTATGCAGTCCTTCACCTTCGCCCCTGCTTCGCTGTCGCCTCTAAAGCCATGTTCCGGACAAAAAATCGTTTTTATCCTAACCCCTAGCGACAGCAAGGTGTCCACCAAATGCTTGTCGCCCACCATCGAGGCTTGGTTGGCCACCACAGCCACCCCGTTCTTATTCACCAGCTGTTGCAAAAAAGCCGCCTGCTCGGCGCTCACCAGCTGTTCGGCGCCTGTTGCAATGCGGCCGCCCGTCTGGCAATACGACGTGCAGCCCCACACCAGAGCCACCACCCATAGCAGCACCTTCTTCATACCCCAGTATGTCCAAATCCGCCTGCTCCGCGCTCGGTGTCGGTCAATTCTTCCACCTCCACCAATTCGGCTTGCTCATGGCGGGACACCACCATCTGGGCAATGCGCTCGCCATCGTTAATCACAAAAGGCTCCTGCGAGAGGTTGATCAAAATCACACAAATCTCACCGCGATAGTCGGCATCAATAGTGCCTGGCGAGTTCAGCACGGTAATGCCTTTCTTCAAGGCCAGGCCGCTGCGCGGACGCACCTGAGCCTCAAAGCCCACAGGCAATTCAATAAACAAGCCCGTCTTCACCAGTCCGCGCTCCAGGGGTTGCAGCGTAATGGCGCCGTCGGGCAGAAAGGCCTTCAAATCCAAACCTGCCGACTGAGCAGTTTCGTATTTGGGCAGTGCGTGATGCGACTTATTGATAATCTTAACTTTCATAACTATTGTTTCCAAAAAACAACCTTAACGTCAACCGGGTGGTAGCCGATCAATGTTAAGGTTGTCAGCATTATTCCAATCTGGTAAACTATGAGTATCTAGCCCTTATTTTCTAACCAGCACCTGGTCAATCATGCCATATTCCATAGCCTCCTGAGCGGTGAACCAATGGTCGCGGTCGCTGTCGGCATACACCTTATCAAAAGGCTGGCCGCTGTGGTTAGAAATAATCTCGTAGAGCTCTTTTTTCAGCTTCTGGATTTCGCGGCAAGTAATCTCCATATCGCTAGCTTGGCCTTCGGCGCCGCCCATCGGCTGGTGAATCATCACACGGCTGTGGGGCAGGGCGCAACGGCGGCCCTTTTCGCCGGCGCAAAGCAGCACACTAGCCATCGAGGCAGCCAAACCGGTGCAGATCGTAGCAATCTGGGGCTTGATATACTGCATAGTGTCGTAAATACCCAAACCGGCATACACCGATCCTCCGGGCGAGTTGATGTAAATCTCAATATCCTTCGAGCTATCCACATTCTCCAAAAAGAGCAGCTGGGCCTGCACCACATTGGCGGTATAGTCGTCAATGGCAGTGCCCAAAAAGATGATGCGGTCCATCATCAAACGGCTAAAGACATCCATCTGGGCCATATTCAGCTGGCGCTCTTCAATAATATAAGGAGTCAGCGAGTTGTTGATAGCCGCAGTATATTTGGCATAAGTCGTGCTACTGATACCACAATGCTTAGTGGCATATTTCTCAAATTCGTTCATAATATATGGTAATTACTATTGATTCTATTGATGTAAGGGTTGATCCCACGGCTGCAAAAACCCCAAACCGCATCAACCACAAAACTTCAAAACTACATTAACTTCAAAACTACATTAACTTCAAAACTACATCAACTACAAAAAACCTATTTCCCTTTCAGCAATTCCGGTCTGCGCTGCTTGGTGCGTTCCACCGCTTGCTCGTAGCGCCACTGCTCTATCTTGGCATGGTTGCCGCTCAGCAGCACATCAGGCACCTTCCATCCTCTAAACTCCGGCGGACGCGTATATTCTGGCGGAGCCACCAACCCGTCCTGAAACGAGTCGCCCAAGGCCGACTGCTCGTCGCCAATCACGCCGGGTATCAGGCGTATTACTGCATCGGCAATCACGGCTGTGGCCAGTTCGCCACCTGTCAGCACATAGTCGCCTATCGAAATCTCTTTGGTTACAAAATGCTCCCTTATGCGCTCATCCACGCCCTTGTAGTGGCCACAAAGTATCATCAGGTTCTCTTTCAGCGACAAGGTGTTGGCCATTGGCTGCGACAGCATTTCGCCATCCGGAGCGGTATAAATCACCTCGTCGTATTTCCGTTCGCTCTGCAGCTTTTCAATGCAGTTGGCCAATGGCTCCACCGCCATCACCATGCCTGCGCCGCCGCCATAGGGGTAGTCGTCCACGCTGCCATAGCGCGAAAGAGAGTACTCGTGCAGATCGTGAAACACCACCTCCACAAGTCCTTTTTTCTGAGCCCTTTTCAATATCGACTCTTCAAAGAACATATTCATCATGTTCGGGAAAAGGGTAAGTATATCTAAGCGCATATTACGTTATATTTCAACTTTAACTTTGACGTTAACTGGTCTCCCAGTCATTTGTCCGATCACCATTCACTCATCACAGATCACCATTCACCGATCACCTAAGCTTCAGTGTCTGGCCGGGACGAATCACCGAGGTTTCTTTCAGTCCGTTCAGCTTGCAGAGCTTGCTAATCGTAGTACCGTTGCGCTTGGCTATTCGGCTCAAAGTGTCGCCAGTGCGCACCTTATAGTATCTTCCGTTGCCGCTGTAGTTGCCTGCCGAATGATTGGTACTCGAACCTGCGCTGGCATTCTCGGCGCCACGTTTGGCCACCTTGCGGAACGATGCGCTGGTAAGGGTTATCGTGTTCGATATCAGCTCTCTTGTGCTGCAATCCATCACATTCTCAGGATTCATAGCATTGCCCTTATAGCGTATTTCAAAGTGCAGATGCGAGCCTCTCGAACGACCCGTATTGCCACACAATCCAATCAATTCGCCTGCTTTTACCCGCATACCCGGAGCCACATGGCGCTTCGAGAGGTGGGCATAATAGGTTTCCAGCCCGTTGTCGTGGCGTATCACCACCAAATGGCCGTAAGAGTTGTTGTATTTCGAAAAACGCACCACGCCGTCAAAAGCGGCATAGATGGGCTCGCCAGTGGGCAGGCCCAAGTCCAGTCCGTAATGGAAACGGCGACGGCGCGGACCAAAATGCGAGGTCGGCACAGCCCTTGCGGGAGTGGGGAAGGCAAAATTCTGTCCCTTTGCGGGATTCACCAATTCAATATCCACCGGCGACATAGTCGAGATATCAGCCTTCATCGAATGCACCATGGCCGAATCGCCAGCCATCAATATATCATCCTCGCTGTCGGCGCCGGGGTCTTCTTGTTGGGCATACACATAGTTGGGCAATCCCATCACCAGGCCCGTGTTCTCGTCCTCGTCCTCTTCGGGATGGCCCGGACGCTCCTTCGTATTCGGACGCTCCTTCACACCGGGCTTGTCCTTGGGATTCGTGCGGTTAAAGAAAGCGTTCTCGCGCATGTCGCGATCCTGCGGATTCTCGTCAAAAAAGAAGTTATCGGTAATCGAAGGGGGCTTCACCTCCAGGTCGTCGGCCACGTCCACCGTGTCGTTCTCCACCTTCTTTTTAGGCTTTTTCTGACCAAAGTTGTCCGTTCTCACACCCGAATACTCGTCGCCCGGGTCTTTGGTCTTCACCAGTTTGTTATATTTAATCTGGCTCCCCTTATTGGTAGTCGAAACCTTGGGTTTGCTCTTTGTTTGCTTGGCATTGGGGCGGTCCTGAGCGCATACATTGGCCGACACAGCCACCATTAATAATAGTACTATATAATTGAGATATTTCTTCATAATAATTCTGCAAAAATACAAAAAAAATCCCACCCGACAAAACAAAACTTACAACTTGCCTATTTCCAGCGCTCTATCTGCACCTCTTCTTGCTGCATTTTTCGCCTTCGTGCGTGCGGTTACCCTATTTTGTATCATTTCTCTCATTAAAATTTCATTTCTGACACATTTTTTTAACTTTTTTCAATCCCCCACCCCGCTCATTTCGGTCATCTGAGCGTAGGCCAGCCACTTCAGTTGGTAGGCAATTCGCTGGTCTATCAGCGCGTCTTCGGCCTGTTGCAGCAGGGTCTGCGCCTCCAGATAGTCCGACACCGAGGCCAGTCCGGCCTCGTAATAATGGCGTGTCTCTGCCAAATTCTCCTGGGCATCGCGCACGGCCTGCTCGCGAACATCTATCAGCAGCCAAGCTTCGGTCATTTCGTTGGCGGCCTGCACCTCCTGCAGCAGCAGCTGCTCGCGCAAATCGTCGCGCCGCAGCTCTGCCTGCCGCTGTTCCAATCGTTCCTTTCTTGCATTATGTGTCGTCTCCCACCAGGACGAAATGGGTATATTCACTGTGGCAAAAATCATGCCGTTACCTCTAAAATCATTACCTATCACGTTATTCACCCCGTAGGTGGCGCCCACGGCCACCTGGGGCAGTGCTTCGCCCACGGCCATCGCATGTTGTAGCCGTTCGGCCTCCACCCCTTTTTCTAGCAACTGAGCCTCCGTCCGGGTGGCGGCATTGGGCTCGCGCAGCGGCAGTATCTGCTGGTCTTTCAGCCCGTCTAACTCATACCTCACCGCAGCATCATACGGCATGCCCACATATTGCGCCAAAGCCCTTGTGGCCAACGCTATTCCGTTCTGCAGCTGCACGCGCAGCACCTGGGTCTCGTGCTTTTTCAGCCTCACTTTCAGCAGGTCGTTTCTCCCCAGCACACCGGCTTTATGGGCGGCTTCGGCGTCACGCTCCAGCGTGTCGAGCAATTCCTGTGCGCGATCCAACATGCGCATCTTCTCGCCAAGCGACACCACCCGCCAGTAATACTGTTCCGTATTCAAGCACACCTCGTTGCGACTCATAGCCAGCTGCAGCTCGGCAGCCGAAACGCCCAGCCTGGCCAACTGGTTGCCATGCCATATCCTACCCCCGGCAAACACGGGCTGCACTGCCATCACATTAGCAAAGGCGCCGTGATCCAGCATCTGCAGCCGGATGTCCTGTCCATACTGTTCCACAAAATCATCTATCAGCTGCTGCACATTAATATCCAACCCTACATTGTCCACCTGCTGCTGTATGTGCTGCACCTGCTGTTCAAACGACTCGCCCGTCTGCGACGAGGAAATCTGCATATTGCCATCGTTGTCGGCCGTGCTGATGTCGATCAGCGGACGTTGCGACTGGAAATATCCGGCCATAGCCTGCACCGTAGGAAAATACTTCGTCAGCGCTGCCTTGCGGGTCTCCTCAGCCTTTTCCACATCCAGCAAAGCACTCTTCACGGCGGCCTGATTGCGGAGCGCCATAGCCTTGCACGAGTCCAAGGTCAGCACCTCTACCCGCTGGGCGTTGGCCACAGAGGTCCACAAGCCCAGCAACGGAATAATATAAAAAACAAAACTTCTCTTCATATAACTATTAGCAGTAACGGCCGAGATCAAAAAAAATTACATCGCCACCCCCATATTTGGAATTATTAACGTATTGCTCCCGACACACCATTCATACTTATTAGTGAAACAGATGAACCCTCAAGACATGTCAATTGGTTAGTCCGAAATTGCTTTGGATAGTTATAAAGCGCACCATAAGCAAAAACATACCTCTTTCGAACAAGCTCCGCTCACACTGCGGGAAACTTGGGTTTGTGCTCCGAGCACGGCGACGGAGCTACTCCGTAGAATGAACGGAGGTACAGCGAAGGTACAGCGGGAGTGGTTTTGGATTATACAGAGCAATTTAAATATAAGTTCAAGCCTCACTACAACAAAGTATTATCGGGTTGGTGCCGAACACGGCCAATGGATAGTGGGCAGAAGAGAGAAGTTGCTTATTATAGCGGCTCACATTCCTTGTGGCAACAGGCTATCGTCGCTTGCCTTCGAAGAGTTTCCAATAGGCAACGGGGAGCACGGTGACGATGAGCGCGATGGCACAGATGGTGCCAAAACAGATGACTATGCCCATGGGCATCCATAGGGTGCTCTGATGGGTGATCATGGGTATGACGCCCACTGCCGTGGTGGCACTGGTAAGGAAGATGGGTCGCATACGACGACGGCCTGCCTCGAAAGCCACTTCTTTGAGCGAGAGGCCCGTGTCGCGCAGCTCCTCGGCATAGTCGAACATGACTATGGTGTTGCGCACATTGATACCGATAAGGCTGACGATACCGATGATGGCAGTAAGGCTGACATCGGAGCCAAAGATCCACAGGCCGACAAAACCGCCCAGCAGGCACAGACTGGTGCCACAGAGCGCCAAGAGGGTGAGCCGGATTTTCTTGAAATTGAAGAGCAGGAAGAAGAATACGATGATGACCGCAGCAATAAGACCGATGATAATGCCACTCATGTTGCCAGCATTCACGGCATCGAGCCCGCCATAGGTCATGGTGATATCGTCGGGCAGCATTTCGGAGAACTCCCCTTCGAGCCAGGGACGCAATTTTTTCATGACCACGGGCTGACTTTGGTTGTAGCACAGATCGGCACCCACGGTGACACAGGCCACGCCATTGCGATGGGCTATTTGCGAAGGCTGCCAGTCGGGGGTGACTGTAGCCACCTGGCGCAACGGCACCCACACCCCGGGCATGGCCGTGGGGATAAGGGTGTTGGGCAGGTTGGCCAGCTGGTCGTCGCCTTCGGTTTTGAGGACCACCTGCAAGGGATAGTCGCCCTCCCAAAGGGTGGTCATGGGTATGCCGCCATAGAGGGTGGCGAGATTGGCCGAGAGCACCGACTTGGTGACGCCGAGCCGCGAAGCCTCTTCGGGCTTGAGGTCGATACGCACGGTGGGGCGGATTCCCTCCCAATCGCTATGCACCCACACCAGGCTGCCCTGCATTTGCTGGAGATGGGCTTTGAGGGTGTCGGCATATTGGCGAAGGGCCTCTTTGTCGTTGCCGCGCAGACGCACCTCTACAGGATTTTTCACGCCCTGGTAGTCGAGCTGCTTGACACGAACCACAGCATTGGGATAGGCATCGACGTAGGTGTCTTTATACCGCTCGACGACCTGGGGAGTGATGCCATAGGACGTGGTTTTGACTATCATCTGGGCATAGTTTTTGGACGGGGGATTGGGCGAATAGGCAGCCATGAAGCGCGGCGAACTGCTGCCCACAAAGGTGGTGACGCTGGCCACATCCTTATCGGCTTGGAGCACTTGCTCGAACGACTGGCAGACGGTGGCGGTTTGCTGAAGGGTGGAGCCTTCGGGCAGATGAATCTCGACGGCAAAGCTGTCGCGCTCGGCCTTGGGCATGAGCTGCAGCGGGAGATTGAGGAAGAGCACCACGGCAAGGATCACGCTGAGCACGCCGGCACCGATAGAAGCCCAAGGGTATTGGAAACAAAGACGGAGGAGCTTCTCGTAGCCATTTTGCAACGCAACGAAGAATTTGTTTTGCACGCGGGCCATAAGGGTTTCGCGCTTGGGATGATCGGGATCGTCGGGCTTGATCATTTTTTGTTCGAGCCACGGAGTGAGGAGCATGGCCAAGGCCAACGAGATGCCCAAGGAGATGCTGATGGTGGTGGGGAAGAACTTGACAAAGTCGCCCAAAGGGCCTTCCATGGTGAAGAGGAAGGGAAAGAATATGGCGCAGATGGATATGGTGGCAACAATGAGCGAGGGGAAGAATGTTTTGGCACTATGCACGGCAGCCTCCCACGGACGCTGGCCATGGCGCAGATTGTCCATATAGCCATCGATCATCACAATGCTATCGTCAACAATCATGCCCAGGGTGACGATGAGGGCGGCGAGGGTGACGGTGTTCATCTCGTAGCCGATGATGTACATGACGGAGATGGTGATGGCCGTGGTGAGGGGGATTTCGATGGCAGGGATGAGGGCAGAGGTGATGGGGAAGAGCATGAGCATGACGGCAATGACCACCAAGATGGCCGTGAGCAGATCGCGAAGGAAGGACCAGATGCTGTCGTCAACCACTTGGGGAAGATCGGTGATGCGATAGAGGGCGACCCCCTCGGGGATGGTGCGCTGGAAATCGCGCAAGACTTTATCTACTTCCTCGCCAAATTTGACGATATTGTTGCCCGCCCGCATCTCGACAGAGAGCACGAGGGCTCGGCGGCCGTCTTTGGTGATATAGCTGGAGGGTTCGGCATAGGTGCGCTCGATGCGAGCCACATCTTTGAGGCGGATGGTCTCGCCTGTGGGGGCAGAATAGATGACCTGCTCGCCCAGTTCGCGCTCGCTTTGATAAGGACTGGCGACATGGAGGGGGACGACACCCTGCTCGTCCTGAACGGTACCCCCCACACTGAGCAGCCCCTGACCAAAGAGCTGGGCGGTGATAAGCTGATGGCTGATGCCATAAGAGGCCAGTTTCTCTTTGTTGATGAAGACATCGAGCTCTTCGTGCTGCTCGCCAAAAGACTTGATATTGCCCACGGCGGGAACGGTGCGGAGCTGTTTTTTGAGCATATCCATGTAGCGCTCCATCTCGCGGTAGGTCTTATCCTGCGAATCCATGGTGATGAGAAGCGACGAGGTGTTGCCGAAATCATCGACTACCACCAACGCCAACACACCGGGAGGGAGCTGGGCTTTGAAATCTTTGAGACCGTGACGGATTTTGGACCACACCTCATTTTGATTCATCACGCTGTTGTCGAGTTCGACATAGACATAGACGATGCCTTCTTTGGTGTAGCTATAGGTGCCCTCTTTGTTGACTTCTTCGAAGGTGAAGAGATATTCCTCCAAAGGGGTGGTAACCTGCTGCTCGATCTCTTCGGTGTTGGCCCCAGGATATACGGCCGCCACAACACCCTGACGGATGACGAACTCGGGAAACTCCTGCTTGTTCATTTTATCCAGACCATAGACTCCAAAAAGCACAAGGATGCCGACAATCAGAAAGATGATTTTCGGATTGGTCATGACTGTTTCGATGAAACCGGAGGGCTTTTTCATTGGGTTAGTTTTGAAGTTAAGGAGTTTTGAAGTTTTGGGCTTAGTTGTTGTTGGGGGTTTGGTGTTTTGATGTTAATGAAGTTTGGGAGTTTTGAAGTTTTGGGCTTAGTTGTTGGGGTTTGGGAGTTTTGATGTTAATGATGTTTTGTTGCTTAGTTGTGGGGCGGCAGCCCACTTTCCACTTTCAGTTTTTCACTTTTCACTGATCACTGGTTGGCGTGAACCGAGCACGGTCCACTTTTCACTATTCACCATTCACTGACCACTGACCACCACATTGGTGCCTTCGGACACTTTCATCATGCCGTCGATGATGACGCGGTCGCCCTGGGTAAGGCCCTGGGTGACGAGGACACCGGTGGAAGTGAGGTCGCCAATGGTGACGGGCCGACGCTGGGCTTTGCCATCGGCTACCACCCAAACGAATCGTTCGCCTTTGCCCATGAGCTGCACGGCACGATTGGGCACTTCTACGCCACTGCTGACCTGCTTGGAGGCCAACCGCACACGACATACCATGCCGGGCAACAGGCCACGCTGATTGGCCATCATGCGGATGCGGACAAGGTAGCTGTGGGACATGGCATCGGCACTGACACGACGTTCCTCGACAAAGCCTTTGAAGGCGGGAGCCACACTATCGGACACGGCATTGACCATCACCCGTACTGAATCGCCAACACGGATGCCGGCAATATCGATCTCGGGCACGCTCATTTTTACATAAAGGCTGGACAGATCGAGGAGGCGCATAACGGGCTGGAAGGCGGTGACAGAGCTGCCTTTCTCGATCATACGGCTATCGATGGTGCCCGAAGTGGGGGCATAGAGGTTACAATCGTCGAGATTTTTGCGGGCCATTTCGAACATGGACTGCGCCTGGTCTAACTGGGTTTGTACCTCGATCATCTTGACCTCGGGCAGGCTGCCGTTGTCATAGACCTGCTTGGCGCGGTTGTAGCCGTCTTGGGCCCGGTTGAGGGTGGCTTTGGCAGCGTTGAAGGCATTGGTGGCGCTACTCTTATCGACGGAGGCCAAGAGCTGGCCGGCTGTGACATGCTGGCCTTCTTTGACATAAATGGCGGTAACGCGGCCACCCACACCAAAGCTAAGACTGCTAGCAGCAGCCTCCTCGAGGGTGCCCACATACTCGTGGTAGCCACCCGAAGTGCCATCGGTGACGGTGAGCACGTTGACCTTGACCACACGACTTTCGCCGCTATGCTCTTGCGGCTGACAGGCCGTGAGCAAGAGGGTGAAAGCGGCCAAAGAAAAGACAAAGGTTTTGAGCGTCATGAACTATGATTGTTGATTTTGCAACTTTGACCTCGGCTACAGCTCTCTCATCTCTTTTTTGAGAAACTCCAAAGCGGTGGAGATGGAACTCTGGGTTTGGGCTGTGGAGAAAATGGCAGTGGCCAAACGGGTGGGGTCGGCATTGGTGGGGATGGTGATGGCGGCAGAGTTGATGACACCGGTCATCTCGTCCTTGGCATCGCGAATGCGTTTCCATGCCTCGCTGGAGACATACACCTGCTGGCTGAGGTTGTGCTCCCATTCGTCGCGGATGGTCTTGGTCATGGCCACCTGGAGGGCCTTGACATCCATGCCGGGCTGGTAGCAGCGGAGCACCAGGCTGTCGGGGCTGATGCGCTCGAGATAGAGCGCCATGCGCTCATAGGCCTGGAGGCGGATGGGGGTTACGAGTTTCACTGCTTCACGATGCTCGTCGATACGCATTTGCAGCATCTGCAGTTTCTGCTGATTGTCGAAATATCTCTTGGTTAAGAGATAATATATGTAGCCGGTGAGGGCAACGGTTGCCAACACAGCCACAGCGATTACAATGAGATAGTACATTGGGGTTATTTGTTAATTGGGGTTATCGGGGTTATTTGTTGATGGGGTTGATGGAGTTTTGAGTTTTATAGTTTATGAGGTTATTGGTTTATTAGTTTATGGTGTTGTCAACAATTATACTTTTATACCTTTATACTTCTATACTTTTACACCTTTATACTTCCAAACCCCTAAACTTCATAAACTTCTAATCTAACTTAAGCACGGCAAGGAAGGCGCTCTGCGGCACCTCGACATTGCCCACCTGGCGCATACGTTTCTTACCTTCTTTCTGTTTTTCGAGGAGCTTGCGCTTACGGGTGATATCGCCACCGTAGCACTTGGCCGTTACATCCTTACGCACCTGGCGCACGGTTTCGCGAGCGATAATCTTGCTGCCGATGGCGGCCTGGATGGCCACATCAAACTGCTGGCGGGGAATCAAATCCTTGAGTTTCTCGCACATGCGGCGGCCAATGGGATAGGCGTTATCGACATAGGTGAGAGTGGAAAGGGCATCGACAGGGTCGCCATTGAGGAGGATTTCGAGTTTGACCAACTTTGAGGGCTGGAAACCATTGACATAATAATCAAACGAGGCATAGCCTTTGGAGATGCTCTTGAGCTTGTCGTAGAAATCGAAAACCACCTCGCCCAGCGGGAGGTCGAAAGTGATTTCGATACGGTCGGTGGTGAGATAGGTTTGGTTTTTGAGGATACCGCGCTTATCCATGCAGAGCTTGATGACAGGGCCAATGAAATCGGCCTTGGTGATAATCTGGGCATGGATATAGGGTTCGGACACCTCGGCAATATTGTTGGGCTCGGGCATACCGGAGGGGTTATAGACGTCTTTTTCCTCGCCATTGGTGAGTTTGACCTTGTACTGCACGTTGGGAACGGTGGTGATGACATCCATGTTGAACTCTCGTTCGAGACGTTCCTGCACGATCTCCATGTGGAGCAGGCCCAAGAAACCGCAGCGGAATCCGAAGCCCAAAGCAAGAGAACTCTCGGGCTCGAAGGTAAGGGAAGCGTCGTTGAGCTGGAGTTTTTCGAGCGAGGCACGGAGCTCCTCATAATCATCGGTATCGACAGGATATACACCGGCAAAGACCATGGGTTTGACAGCCTCGAAACCATCGATAGCTTTGTCGCAAGGAGCCTGGACATGGGTGATGGTGTCGCCCACACGGACTTCCTTGGAGGTTTTGATACCGCTGATGATATAGCCCACATCGCCAGCGCGGAGCTCTTTGCGAGGCTCCATGTTGAGTTTGAGCACACCAATCTCATCGGCGTGATAATCTTTCTCGGTGCTGACGAATTTCACCCAGTCGTTGGTCTTGATAGCACCATTCATGATACGGAAATAGCTGATGATGCCGCGGAAGGGGTTGAACACGGAGTCGAACACCAAGGCCTGGAGGGGTGCTTGCGGATCGCCTTGGGGAGCAGGCACGCGATCAACGATGGCCTGCAAGATCTCGGGGACACCGACACCGGTTTTAGCACTACAGGAAAGAATGTCCTCGCGGCTGCAGCCCAGGAGGTCGATAATTTCATCGGCCACCTCTTCGGGCATGGCACTGTCGAGGTCGATTTTGTTCATGACGGGGATAATCTCCAAATCGTTTTCCAAAGCCAGATAGAGGTTGGAGATGGTTTGAGCCTGGATGCCCTGGGTGGCATCGACAACGAGAAGGGCGCCTTCGCAAGCGGCTATGGAACGAGAAACCTCGTAGCTGAAGTCAACGTGGCCCGGTGTGTCGATAAGGTTGAGCACAAAATCCTGACCGTTGCGCTCGCCCTGGCCCTCGTATTTATAATTCATCTGGATAGCATGGCTTTTGATGGTGATGCCGCGCTCTTTTTCGAGATCCATATCGTCGAGAAGCTGGTCTTGCATCTCGCGCTGAGTAACGGTTTTGGTATATTCCAACAAACGGTCGGCCAAGGTGCTTTTGCCGTGGTCAATATGTGCTATAATGCAGAAATTGCGAATCTTATCCATAGTTCGATAGTCAAGTGTTAGGTGCTAAATGCCAACTGCCCATTGAAAAGCCACGCGGCACGAGGGTATTTAACACAGTCATTTAAAAATGCAAAATTACAACTTTTTTCTTAAATAAGTTGCTTTTTTTCTTACATATTAATAATTATTAGTAATTTTGCACTCGAAATGAAGCACGTTTTTGTAGTAAACCCACATGCCGGCTACCACGGTTGCACCACCACTATCACCAAAATGGTGGAGGCCTATGCCGATACTCACTCCGATTTCCAATACCATATATATCACACCCAATGCCCCGGCGATGCCACCCGATGGGTGAGACAATACTGCACTGAGCACAGCCAGGAGGCCAAGCGATTCTATGCCTGCGGCGGCGACGGAACTATCAACGAGGTGCTCACCGGACTGATGCATCAGCCCAACTGCCAACTCAGTTGCCTGGCCTTCGGAAGCGGCAACGACTTTATCAAATACTATGGCACACATGCCGACTTCAACGACCTGGAGCGGCTGGTAGAGGGGACGCCCCACTTGGTGGATGTGATGCAGGTAACCGACTCGCATTCAGCAATACACTACAGCATAAATGTGTGCAACTTTGGTTTTGATGCCGAGGTGGTGCGCCACATGGAGCGTGTGCGCCGATACCCAATTATAGGCGGCAGCAATGCCTATACCACGGGCATAGTGCTTGGCTTGTTTGGCGGAATGCGCACTCCTATCAACATGCAGGTGGACGGCAATCCATTTTATGAGGGCGACATACTGCTGTGCGCTATGAGCAATGGCCGCAACTATGGCGGCAATTATTGCTGTGCACCTCATGCCCAGAACGACGACGGACTGATAGACATAGGCCTGTTCCGCCCCATGTCGGTGTTTACGCTGGCGCGACTAATAGGCTCTTACACCGACGGATCGCACCTACAACACCCTGCGGCAAAGAAATACATACGCCAAAGCCAGTGCAAACGAATAGATTTGCAAAGCCGCAAGCCTTTTTGGATGGCGGTGGACGGCGAGCTGATAGAGGACACTCGCTTTGAGATTGAGAACATTCACCATGCCTTAACTTTTGTAAGTCCTAGAAAATAAAGGTGACCTCAAAAGTTAGGGGCAAAGGCCTGATTTAATAGTTAGAGATATACAGGATTTGGCCGTCGTAATAGGTGCTGTATTGCGCCAAGAAACAAGATGTGCGGCTGCCCTGAAGCGGTGTGCCATCGCCAAAAGTATTGAACTGGGAGTGGCATTTAGGACATTCTAGCACGATGTTGCCATAGCTAGAAGCCATTTCGAGGCGACCGCTATCGGCCGGACAAGTGCGCTCGTAAGCGGCAAAGTCATTCCAACCGGTGCGCACCACCACAATTCCTTGATAGCCACCATAGATATACTCGTATCCATCGCAGTTGTTGATGCCCGGATAAAGCGGCGAATTGGGGTCGATCTGGCAAGTGGCGTCGCCAATGGGAACACGGCACATGTGCTCTTTGTCGCAAGCAGCGACAAAGAGCAGCATAGATAATGCGAATAGGCAATAGACCTTATTCATAATCGGCATAGATTGTGGTGAGAATTACCTGTCCAGTGATACGGAGGGTGTTGCGATCGACATGGTCCAGGTTGTCCTGCAGGGTGTGCCAATGCGGGAAGAAGGAGCACTCGCGATTGTTTTGCACAATATCAAGCATCGGGATATTGGCCATGCGGTTGACATAGAAATGGTCGTCGAGGATGGGGTCGGTTTCGGTGTTTTCGAAGATCTTGTCGTAGCCGAGGGCTGCGGCAACGGTCCACATCTTATTGAGCGCACCCGAGGCAAACTGACGGCTGACCTGCTCCTTGGTGTAGCGGGGCTGCTCGGTGCCAACCATATCGAGGAGAATGCCATAGGAGGCAGTGTAGAAAGGAGTATGGGGATGCTGGCTCCAGTATTGAGAACCCAAGCACCAGGTGTTGTCTTCATACGAGTCGGCCCACTCGGGCTGACCTTGGTCCTCGACATCGAAAAAGATGATATCGATGGCCACAGAAGGACGCTGGGTGCTGATGATACGAGCCAATTCCATGAGAACACCTACTCCGCTAGCACCATCATTGGCGCCCAAGATGGGGCTGTGATGATTGTTCTGATCTGGGTCGTGGTCGGCCCAAAGGCGGCTATCCCAATGTGCTGCCAAAAGGATGCGGCGATCGTGAGTGGTGCCGGGGCGAGCATTGATGGAGGCAATGATATTTTTGCCACGCACCTGTGTGCCATTCCACAGAGTAGTGGGGAAATCCTGCACGATTACGGTGTCGCACCAACGCTGCATCTGCCTAACGAGATAGGCCGCGCACTTGGTTTGCCCCACACTGCCCGGGGTGCGATAGCCAAAAGACAGCTGGTCGGCTACATACTGATAGGCCGAATCGGCATTGAACTGGGGCGTGGCCACCTGGCTATAATCAATACTGCTAGCAGTATCGGTGGTTTGTTGATTGCCCTGATGGCAAGCAGCAAAAAGAAAGATGACAGCAGTGAGGAGGAGTGTTTTTCTCATGGTTATTATTTATTACGTATAAGAGCAGGGTAAGGCTGAAAAAGGATTGCCTTGGGCCCTGCTCTTAGAAAGTTTATGATGCGCAAATCTTATTTGATTCGCTCTGCGTACTCATTGGTGCGAGTGTCAACCTTGATGCGCTCGCCTTCTTTGATGAAGAGGGGAACACGAACCTGGACGCCGGGTTCGACGGTAGCATCCTTAAGGGCGTTGGTAGCGGTGTTGCCAGCAAAACCGGGCTCGGTGTAGGTTACGACGGTCTCGATAAAGGGAGGCAGTTCGCAGAGGAGAGGAGTCTCGGTGTCGGCATGAACAGTAATTTCTACATACTGACCGTCCTTGAGGTACTGAGGAGCATTGATGATACCCTCTTCGATGTTGATCTGCTCGTAGGTTTCGCAGTGCATGAAAACGTGCATATCACCTTCCTTATAGAGATAGGTGTAGGGACGACGCTCAACACGAACGATATCAATCTTGGCACCGCTGGGGAAAGTGTTTTCAAGAACACGGCCAGTCTTAACGCTACGCATTTTGGTGCGGACGAAAGCAGCACCTTTACCAGGTTTTACATGAAGGAACTCAACGATGGTGTAGATATCATTGTTGAAATTGATACACAGACCATTCTTAATATCAGTGGTTGTTGCCATAATGTATGTAAGTTTTTAATTATTATTCTGATTCTTTTTTTTCTCTTCGGCATAGAGCTGGGTGAGACGACGAAGATCGGCCTTAAGCTCATCGTTTTCGGCATCGGCAGCTTTGTAGCGAGTGCGCTCCATCATGAGGCGGGCAAAGAGTGCCAACATGATGAGCAGCAAAGTGACATCGAGGCGCCAGAGTGCGTCGCGAAAAGCAAAGCAGACTACTGTTGCCGCAAGCAGAAGAAAATATGACACATATTCGAAGATGCGAAGATTTCTCTGGTAGTTCATAGTATAAGTATTATTTATAAAATGCACATTCTCTATTATCTATATTGCAAAAGTGACTTTACTGAGAGCTATTTTTTGCGATGCAAAGATACAAAAGTTGATGGAATTATCCAAATTTTTTTTGTAATCTTGTATAAATCAAAGGATGAGTTCGGCGCAAGAGCTTTCGGTTTCGTAAAGTTTGAGGGAATGGAGACGAGTGCCTTCTGGCATAGCCCCCTCAAGCAATTGTGCAAAATGGATAAGCAGATTCTCGCTGGTGGGTTGGAAGTGCGTGAAGATAAGCTTTGCACTATATCCGCCCAACTCGGAAGCCATGCCTTCCTGCTGCTGACTTGGAAGCACCAGAGCGTGGTCGAAAACATCCACTACGCGCTGGTTGACGATTTCTTTGAGCTGATGGAAGTCCATCACCATACCATCCGTTGCCGCCCCTTGCTGCTGGAGGGGCTGGCCCTCCACGGTGACTTGCAGATGGTAGGAGTGGCCATGAATATTGCGGCATTTGCCCTCGTAAGCCGGCAGGGCATGGGCCATCTCAAAGGTAAACAGACGAGTAAGGCGAAGAAGCATAGCGCAGTCTTATTTTACGAAACCAACGGGGTGAGCCAGCAGAGCAGAGCCATTCTTGATTTTGAGAATCTGGGCAATCTCTTCGCGATTGATACCGCCACAAGCCACAGTGCCAAGATTGGCCGAAGCGCAGAAAAGGTAAATATTCTGGCTCACGTAGCCACAATCGACAGCGGCATAAAAGTCGCGGTCGGCCTCTTTTTTGAATTTAGTCATACGGTCGTAATTGGCCACAATGACAATGGACACAGGTGCTTTTGCGAAATGGGGCTGGGGACTGATTTTCTGACGAAGGTCGCCTTCTGCCACAAGGGTTAGGGTGTTCTTGTGCGCATCGTAGAGATATGCGCCTTCTTCGTTGAAGAGATAGATATCGAATTCCTGCACATTCATAGCCGAAGGAACAACACGGAGGTCGGCCTCGCGACGATTGATACCATAAGCGCTCCACAAAAGGCTAGAGATCAGAGGGGGATCGAGTCGTTCGGGAGAGAAATTGCGAACGGTGCGACGATTGTCGAAAGCCTCATGAAGAGGAACATCCATACCTACCTGAGGTTTTTCAAGGATGATGACATTATTGGTGTTGGCAGCCGACATGGTTGTGGGCATGTCCGACTCTGCGCTCTGCTTGATTTTGTTGGCACGGGGTTTGTTTTGAGCCTGCACTCCGGCAATGACCATCAGGATGGCGAAGGCAAAAAGGATAACTTTTTTCATTTTAATGATGTGTTAATGGTGGAATTGTTAATTTTTTCGTTTACAAGTTGCTTGGTAATGCGGGTGGTTGACCCTTTCTTGATCGTGGGAAGGTCAAACATAAGGTCGTTCATCACAGTTTCCATAATGGAGCGCAAACCACGAGCACCAAGATTGTACTCAACGGCAGTGTCAACAATAGCGTCGAGCGCGTCGTCGTCATATTCAAGGGTTACATCGTCCATCTTGAACAGTTCCTTGTACTGCTTGGTGAGCGCATTTTTAGGCTCGGAGAGGATACGGCGAAGCGCGTCGTGGTCGAGGGGGTTGAGGTGAGTGAAGAGGGGGAAGCGGCCCACCAATTCAGGAATGAGGCCGAAATGCTTCAGATCCATGGGCAGAAGGTACTGGAGCATATTGTGCTTGTCAATTTCCTCACGAGTGCGCGAACCCGAGAAACCGATTATGTTAGTCTTGATTCGGGAAGCAATGGCACGCTCGATGCCGTCAAAAGCACCGCCAGCAATGAAAAGGATGTTGCGGGTATTCACCTGAATCATCTTCTGCTCGGGATGCTTGCGTCCGCCCTGAGGGGGAACATTCACCACTGCTCCTTCCAGCAGTTTGAGCAGGGCTTGCTGCACACCTTCACCCGAAACGTCGCGAGTAATAGAAGGATTGTCGCCTTTGCGTGCTATTTTGTCGATCTCGTCGATAAAGACAATGCCTCTTTCGGCAGCGGCCACATCATAATCTGCAGCCTGCAGCAGACGCACAAGCACATTCTCTACATCGTCGCCCACATAGCCAGCCTGGGTAAGGGTGGTGGCATCGGCAATGCAGAACGGCACATCCAGGATACGGGCAATAGTGCGAGCCATCAGCGTCTTACCCGTTCCGGTCTCGCCCACAATAATGATGTTCGATTTCTCAATCTCAACATCGTTCTTATCGTTATGCTGCTCGTAGTAGCGCAAGCGCTTGAAATGGTTATACACCGAAACAGAGAGCACTCGTTTGGCAGCATCCTGGCCAATCACATATTGATCAAGATGGGCTTTGATCTCGGCAGGTGTAGGAATAGGTTTATCCTGACGAGGGGCCTGCTTAGCATGAGAGGAGCTACCGTAATGTTCCTTTATTATTTGATTAGCCTGCTCTACACAATCACTGCAGATATAACCATTGAGGCCCGCCAACAATATACCTGCTTGCGATTCAGGACGGCCGCAAAACGAGCAATGGTTTTCAGTGGTAGTTTTCTTTGCCATTTATGAAATATTATTTTGTTTGCTGATTTAGATAAATAAGTTGTTTGCTATTAAAACAGTGCATTTCGTTCGGCATCCTGACGAAGGAAAACGAATAACAAGGTGGTGAAGGCAATGAGCGACGAGCCGCCATAGCTAAAGAACGGCAACGGAATACCGATAACCGGCAACAAGCCCAGCACCATGCCTATATTGATGAAGAAATGGAAGAATAGAATAGCGGCTACCGAATAGCCATAAAACCGTGCAAAAGATGATCGTTGTCGCTCGGCCAGCGTAATAAGTCGCACTAGCAACAGCACATAGGCCGCTATCAGCAGCAAGCTGCCCAAGAAACCCCACTCCTCGCCCACAGTGCAAAAAATGAAGTCGGTCTCCTGCTCCGGAACAAAGTCGGCCTTGGTGATTGTGCCGTTGAGGAAGCCTTTGCCAATAATGCCGCCCGAACCGATGGCAATCTTGGCCTGATTCACATTGTAGCCCACACCTTTGGGGTCTTCGATCTTGCCAAGCAGCACATAGATGCGGTCGCGCTGATGACTTTCGAGCACATGTTCGAAAGCGAAATCAACACTGAGGGTAAATAGTGTGCAGCACACAAAGAATATTGCTGTATGCCAATAAGTTTTCTCGGTACGTTTGGAAAGCCAGATAAAAAGATACACAAGGCAAGCCACCAGCAGAATGCCGATGAGCAAGAATTTGTTGACAAGCAACGCCGCCACAAAAAGGATAATGGCCAACACGCCAAACAGCAGGATGTATTGCGAAAGTCCCTCACGGAAAAATGGAAGGATGAACGATGCAAATACCAGAGCCGAACCTGTATCGTGCTGCAGCAGAATAAGGAGCGCCGGAATGAGAACAAAGGCCGACAGCACCACCTGGGTTTGCCTTTTTTTAAGGTCGGTATTGATGTCGCCCACAAACTTGGCAATGGCCAACGCCGTACCGAACTTGGCAAATTCCGAAGGTTGAAGTTTGAACGCACCAAAGTCGATCCACGATTGTCCGCCATTGGTCACCGAGCCAATGAATAGTGTGAGTATCAGCAACAACACTACTGCACCATAAATGATATAGGCAATATTGGAAAACACTCGAGGTTTTATGAGCAAGATACTCACAGCCAAGAGAAAGGAGATGCCCATCCATATAAGTTGCTTGCCATGCTGTACCGAAAAGTCAAGTATTTCGGCATGCATCTCGTTATAGCATGCGGCGTAGATATTGATCCAGCCAAAGATGACGAGGAAAAGATATAATCCTATGGCGAACCAGTCGATGCGTATATTATCGTTCTGCACTAAGTTTGATTTTTAAATTGTTGGACAAAGGTTAACAGCAAAGGATGCCGCGCCAGCTACCGCTTCTTGGGTTTCTTGACGCGACGAGTGAGGGGGAGTTTCTGACAAGGATTGATGTCGATATAGTAGTGTTCAAAGTCTTTGCGTTCCACTTCTCCTTTGAGATATTTCTCAATGATAAGGCTGGCGATAGGTGCCGCCCAGGTGCCGCCACCGCCTTGCGCATTCTCCACATACACTGCCACGGCAATCTTGGGATTATCCATCGGCGCAAAGGCAATAAAGACTGAGTGGTCGTTGCCGTAGTTCTCGGCCGTACCCGTTTTTCCGCACACGGCAATGCCCGGAATATCGGCCTTGTGCGCAGTGCCGCCGGCACCATGCACCACATCGTACATGCCTCGTGCGGCGATGTCGAAATATTCTTTCTCAATTCCCGTCTCGTGCTTTTCGTAGAAAGCGGGGTTCTTGGTAGAATCGGGGCCGTAGAAGCGCACCAGGTGAGGTGTATAGAAATAGCCGCGGTTGGCCACGATGCAAGCCAGATTGGCCATCTGAATAGGCACCACCTCCACCTCGCCTTGTCCGATAGAGTTGGAATAGATAGTGGTGAAAGCCCATCGTTCAAAGCCATACCACTTGTTGTAGAACGCCGTATCAGGAATATTACCCTTCTTCACATTGGGCAGGTCAATCTCAAGACGCTGACCAAAACCGAAGCGGTGCATATAGTCGTCCCAAACGGTAAGACCATACTGACTGTCTTTGTAGATATTCTTGTATTTGCCTTGCTGGATTACGCGGCGGTAAGTGTAGTAGAAATAGGGATTGCACGACATCTTGATGGCTTCCTGCACACTGCGGGCGCTAGGGTGATTGTGGCAACCCAACACCTTGTCGCACACAAAGCCGGTGCTTGGTGTAATCACACCCAGATGCAGTGCGATCATAGCCTGTGCCACCTTGAAGATCGATCCCGGAGGATATTGTGCCTGCAAGGCACGGTTGAACAAAGGCTTGGAGATATCCTCGTTCAATTTCACAAAATTCTCACCACGGATGCGGCCCACCAGCAAGTTGGGGTCGTAGCAGGGAGCCGACAGCAAAGTGAGCACTTCGCCCGTAGCGGGTTCTATGGCCACAATGCAGCCGCGCTTGTTGGCCATCACCTTCTCGGCATACTCCTGCAGGTCGGCATCAATGGTAGTGTATAGATTCTTACCCTCCAGCGGCATCGTGTCCATCTGGCCATGCATATAGGAACCGATCTCGCGATTGTGCACATCCACCTGCATGATCTTCTTGCCCTTCACGCCGCGCAGTTCCTCTTCATACGAAGCCTCCAGACCGCTCTTGCCGATATAGTCACCTCGCTTGTAATAAGGGTTCTCTTCCAAATCACGCTCGTTCACCTCGCCCACATAGCCAAGCACATGCGCCGCAATCGGACGGCCGTAAAGTCGCAACGTGCGCTTGGAGATATAAAAACCCTTAAACTTGTAAAGCAGATTCTCCCATCGGCCAAACTCCTCTTTCGAAATCTGCTTCATGAAGATGGATGCCGAATAGGGCGAATAGGTGTGGGCCTTTTTCATGCGCTCCAGAAAATCCTCCTGCGTGATGCCTAAGGCATTGCAAAAATAGTTGGTGTCGAGATCCTTCACCATGCGGGGAATGACCATAAGGTCATATACTGCCTCGTTGTAAACCAAAAGTCCGCCGTTGCGGTCATACATGAGTCCGCGAGCGGGGTATTGAGTGATATTTCGGAGCGACTGATTGTTGGCTTTTTCCTTGTATTCCGAGTCAAAAATCTGCAATATCAATAGTCGGACCACAAAAATGAGTCCGATGGCCAAGAAGATAATCTTCACTATTCCACTACGATCGCTATATTTGTCTGCCATTTTTCGTATTACAAAAAGATTTGCAAAATTACGAAATTTTTTTTATATATAATAATATTTTTACAGACTGTGCTGCTCGTTGGCAAAGTATTCGTTCAAAAGTTGCTTGGTTTCCACCCTCGGACCCAAGGTATAGGGCATCGATTTCTGCCGAGCCACCGACATGGTTTGGAAGTACCGCAACTGCTCGTCCAACACGTTGTCCAACTCAGTCATCAGCGCATGGGCGGTAGCACCGTCGCCGGCTTTGCGGTAGGTCTCCCCTACCTTGTAGCGCAACGTTACATCTTGCAGATGGTGCAGGGGTATTTCTTTCAGTGTTTTGTGGAGCACCCAAAGGGCGTCGCCGCTTCGTCCAGCATCAATCATATTATTGGCAATCAACACCATGTCGCGCCAATACATTTCCAAGAATTTGCATCCCACTTCATCCACATAAACGCCCTCCAAATCGTGCCAGCCCATCTGCTGAATATGGCGCAGAGAGGGCTCGACTGCCACGCTGTCGCCATCCGTGTCAACAAGGCGATACACAAACCCCTCCAGCTGGAATAGGTCGTTGAAATAGCTACGATATTGGTCGTATGCATAATGGGTGAAATAGATTGGTTTGTCGGCCGCTATACTTTCTTCGAGCAGACTCGAGAAATTGCGCCAACCCAGCAATCCAATATTTTCCACATGCACATCGCTCCGCTCGTTCTCAACATTTTGTAAATACCATACGGGGAAGGTGTCGTTATCGCCATAGCAAAACAGCACCGAGCCCTGCGGCACTTGGTCGCATGAGTTGAGCAGATTCTTTGCGCTATCATAGGCTATGTAGCGATGACTGCGGTCGTGGTCGTCCCAATTCTGGAATGCCATCAGGACGGGCACACACATCAGCAGCACCGCCGAGGCAAGTGGAGCTACAGTGGAGCCACAGTGGAGCTTGGCCGCATGTGCCACCAGCCATTCCGCCACCCTTGCCGCACCTGCTCCAATCATCATGCCAAAGGCCATAAAGCTGAGCACATAGGCATAGTCTCGCTCACGGGGCTCATAGCACGGATGGTTGAGGTAAACCGACAGGATTGCGCCTCCCATCAAAAACAAGGTAAGCACCACCCAAAACATCTTCTTGTTTCGGTAAAGATAGCCTAAGCCTAAGATTCCCAATAGCAAAGGCAAGAGGTAATATACATTATGGCCGCGAGTGTGCAGCGATTTGGGCGGAGTCTTCCCCGTGCCCACCAACGATCGGTCCACAAAGGGCCACCCTGTGATAAACTGTCCGTTTTGCGGCGATCCATAGCCCTGCCGGTCGTTGTACCTTCCGGCAAAATTCCACATCAGATAGCGGAAATACATATAGGTGAGCTGATACGATGCAAAATAGCTCAAATTGCCCACCACATTGGTGTCGCCTCCGTTCCACGACTGCGCATAAAGAGCATCGTTTTTGTGATGGCGCCACATGCGGGGATACACCGGGGCTTTCTCATACTGGTCGCGGTTGAGATAGGCCTTCACGTCAGCCCATTCGCCTGAATGGCACTGGTTAATGGGGGTGTCGGCAGCTGCTCGGATGGGTATGATAAGATACGGCGCCAAGCCTATTGCGAAGAACAGCACAAGCAAAGGCAGCACCCGACTCAAAAAGGGCACTACCGGCAATGGCTGCCCCGATTTCTTTTGTTCTACAATCTTAAAGATAAAAAGCAGTAGCAATGCCGGCGTGGTGAGCAGGGTGAGCTGATGGGTGCAATAGCCCAAGCCCAGCAGCAGAGCCACCAGCATAAGCCAGCGGGCCGACCAGTGCCTATCGTGGCAATAATACCACCGCAGCATGGCCCACACCAAAATGGAGGCTATCAGCATGGCCAGGCTATATACTTCGCTCTCCACTGCCGAGAACCAGGCCGTGTCGCAAAACATATAGCACAGCGCGCCCACAACGGCACCCACATGGTGCGTCCACGTGTGGCGGTCTCTGCCACCCAACAGCATAAGCACGCTCCAGTAAACGAACATCACCGTGAATCCGCCCGCCAAAGCCGAGAGCGCATTGCACCAGGCCGCCACCGAGGTGGCCTGCGCAGCAAAAAGGGTGAAGATATGCGCCAAGAGCTGATAGAAAGGTGCTCCCGGAGGATGACCCACTTGCAACCCGGCCGACACAGCGATAAACTCGCCACAGTCCCAGAAACTGACCGTAGGTTCCATGGTGAGCAGATATACCGCACTGCCCAACAAGGCCAACAGCCATCCAACAATGTTGGTAGTGTGCTTGCCTTCAATTATATGTTTGACATTGTTTTTCAATCTCACAACTCTGCAACTTCTAAACCCATAAACCCTTCTACTTCATCAACTCCACTACCAGTTCACCACCGATTTATTAAAAACATCCTCGCACAATTCGGTCACAATCTCGCTCACCAACCCCTGTTCCACGGCCGAGAGGTCGAGAGCGGCATTATAGTCTTTAAAACGCGAAAAAGTTTGCTCAAAATCAGCTTTTTCGTCAAAGCGATTTGTAAACTTCACTTTAATAGTCACCGTCAGCCGGTTGGTGGCCACATTATCATCGCTGCTCAAAGCCGATGCCCTTGTGCTGTAGTCGGTTATCTCGCCCGAAATCTGCAGGTCGCCATCGTCATTAATCACCGTCAGACTGGTCTGCGACGAGAACATCTGCTGCATTCCTTCATACAGTTTCTGACTCAGCTGCGGATTCACCGTAGAGGCAAAGTTCGGAAACTGCTTCACCGATATGGTTTTAGCATCCACAGGAATCGAAGCACCTGTAAAGGAATAGCCACCCGTGCACGACGCCAGGGTCATCATCGAGCAAATGGACAAAGCCCAGAAGAGAAACTTTTTCATGCTTATTGAGTGATATGTGTAAAGTCTTTATCGAACAAACCAGCACTCACCACCAGACTACACGTTGTTTTGGTCGTGCTCAATATGTTCTTCATCCTGCAGCATCCACAGCATATAGCTCGACTGCTGCTCCATATAGTTGAGAATGTCGATTTTTTGATTCAAATCATAAATCTTGTTGATTTCGCCAACAATCTCATCAATCTTTATTTTCAAGTTGTTATCCATACTATTATATTTTACCTAATTAATAAATCAAATTGCAAAGATACGAAAAACGAGCGAAATAAAAGAAAAACTTGGTTTCTTTTATTTCCGAGTCACAGTATCTTCACCGACTGAAAGGAGGTAAAGATACGAAAAACGAGCGAAATAAAAGAAAAACTTGGTTTCTTTTATTTCCGA
>JAKSMO010000070.1 GCA_024400545.1 Bacteroidales bacterium
CATTCTTGTTTTTGCTCACGATAGTGAGCGATATTTTTGCGACCGAAGGGAGGTTTTCGGATTTGATGTGTAAGTGCACCCTTTAAAAAAGGGGGTGGAAGATTGGCGGAGTGGTGGGCGTTGAGAGCCTCGCTCTCATAAGGCCACCACTCCACCAAGGCTCCAGGCTTTAGTCCTTACACATCAAATCGTTTTCTTTTAAAATATCATGCCGGTATGTTGCCAACTTGGGCGCGTTTTCTTTCAAATCCTCCTCGGCTATAAACTACTAAGCGACTAAACAACTAAGCCTCTAAGCCTACAACGCCTGGATGGTGTAGGTGAAGGTGAAGGAGTGCTGGGGAGGGAGACACTGGATGTGGGCGCGCTGGGAAATGTCAGCGGCAAAGCCTTCGGGGTCGGTGCGACCATACCAGGGTTCGATGCAGCAGAAGGGGGCCGCTACGGGCGACCAAATGCCGAGGACCGGCGCCTGGAAGGTGGTTTGAAGATAGGGTCGGCGGTGACGGTCGAGCAGGACAACGCGGTCGGCCTGAGAGCCTTCGAGGACGAGGGCATCGTGCTGAAAGAGCTGGGGCGTGACGGCCAAAATCCCGTCGGCAAGTGACAGGGTGTAGGTTTGGTCGGTGGCATGGCCTGAAGCACTGAGGCGGGTGACCGTAAGCTGATGGACGGGAGTCCCTTGGCGGTAGAACTGAAGGTAGCCGTAGATGGGATTTTGGGGCGCGAAATCAAGGAAGTTGAAGGCTGGATGGGCACCAAGTTGGAAGTAAAGGGGACGACTGCCGGGGTTGTGGACAGTCCACCGGCAGGTGAGGACGGACTGACAAAGCTGGTAGTGGGCTGTGAGGGTAAAGGGATAGGGATAGACTTTGAGGGTGTCGGGCGAGGCAGATAGCTGCAGTTCGAGTTCGGTTGGCGATTGGTTGATGAGCTGAAACAGGGAGTCGCGGGCAAAGCCATGTTGGGGCAGATGATAGGGCTGGCCGTCAACATGATAGGTATTGTTGAAAACCTTGCCTACTATGGGGAAAAGGATGGGGGCATGACGGCGCCAGAACTGGGGATCGGCCTGCCACAAAAGCTGTTGTCCACGGACAAGGAAAGAGGTGAGTTCGGCCCCGAGAGGGGAGACCTGTAGCACGATATCGGAAGATGAGATTTGCATAACAAAAATGGTTTTTGAAGTTGCAAAAATACAAAAAAAGTGGGAGATAAACGTTTTTTTGCTTCAAAATTAAGTTAATTAAGATTTTTTTTGTATATTTGCAAAAGATAAAAAAGGCGATATATTTATAAATAATATTTTTAATTGTTTAAATGAGAAAGATTTGGATTGGATTAGTAAAGTTGTGCGGCTGGCGCTTTGACGTGCCTAGTTTGGACGAACGCCCCGAATTGCTGCACTGTGTGCTGGCCGTGGCACCGCACACAAGCGCCCGGGATTATTTTGTGGGCACAGCAGTGCTTTTTTCTGTGGGAGCCAATCCGCGCATCTTTGTGAAGAAAGAGTTTTTCAACTTCTTCACCCGCCCGATACTGAAGGCACTGGGCGTGGTGGAAGTGGATAGAGGCAACCGCCACAACGACCTAGTGGGCTCGGCTGTGCGACTGCTGAAGAAGGAGGAAAACGTGTGCATAGTGGTAACTCCTGAGGCTACTCGCAAGGCTGTGAAACGCTTTAAGCGGGGATTTTACGAAATAGCCACTCAGGCCGGCGTGCCCATCGTGCTGGGCTATATGGACTTTAAGAAAAAGGTGGCAGGTTACGGCCCCACTATCATACCTTCCGGCGACTATGATGCCGATTTTCAGAAAATGATCGAATTCTTCGGCCCCATAAACGCTGCCAACCCCGAGGGATGGTACTTTAAGAAATGAAGAATGGAAAATAAAAAATAAAAGAGTGGGCTGACGCGTCAGGACTTTCTATTTTTATTTTTAAATCAAAAATCACAAGCATTGCAGAAACAAAAAAATACAAATATATGATTAGAAGAATTTTCGTTGAAAAGAAAGCCGACTTTGCCATTGCAGCAAAGGAGCTGAAGGACGAGATGTCGGAATATCTGGGCATCGAGTCGGAAAATGTGCGTACGCTGATCCGCTACGACATTGAGAACATTTCGGACGAGACCTACGAGAAAGCCAAGGTGACGGTGTTTTCGGAGCCTCCGGTGGATGACGTGTATGAGGAGTCGTTCCCCCAACAGGAAGGCGACTTTGTGTTTACCGTGGAGTATCTGCCTGGCCAGTTCGACCAGCGCGCAGACTCGGCCGTGCAGTGCGTAAGTCTGCTCAACCCCGCCGAGCAACCCATCATCCGCTCGGCCACCACTTATGTGATTGGCGGCAACCTGACCGAAGAGCAGCGCGCCGCAGTGGTGAAGCACTGCGTGAACCCCGTGGATAGCCGCGTGACCGACGCTCCCAAGCCCGACACCCTGGTGGAGAACTACGAGGAACCCGCCGACGTGAAGATTTTTGACGGATTTAAGGATATGGCCGAAGGCGAGCTGAAAGAGCTCTATGCCTCGCTGGGCTTGGCAATGACTTTTGCCGATTTCCTGCACATTCAGCGTTATTTCCGCGACGAAGAGCATCGCGACCCCAGTATGACGGAGATCCGCGTGCTGGACACCTACTGGAGCGACCACTGCCGCCACACCACTTTTGCCACCGAACTGACCGACGTGACCTTTGACGAGGGCTACTACCGTCCGCTGATCGAGGGCGCTTTCCAACAATACTTGGCCGACCACAAAGAGCAGTATGTGGGCAGAGACGACAAGTTTGTGTGCCTGATGGATATCGGCACCCTGGCAGCTAAGCGCATTCGCAAAATGGGATTGCTCGACGACCAAGAGGTGAGCGACGAGATTAACGCCTGCTCAATCGTTGTGCCCGTGAAGATGGACGGCAAGACCGAGGAATGGCTGATTAACTTTAAGAACGAGACCCACAACCACCCCACCGAGATTGAACCCTTTGGCGGCGCAGCTACCTGCCTGGGCGGTTGTATCCGCGACCCGTTGAGCGGCCGCACCTACGTATATCAGGCTATGCGTGTGACCGGCGCAGCCGACCCCACCAAGCCGCTAAGCGAAACTTTAGCCGACAAACTGCCCCAGCGCAAGATTGTGACCACCGCAGCCCACGGCTACAGCAGCTATGGCAACCAGATAGGCCTGGCCACCGGCCTGGTGAACGAGATTTACCACCCCAACTATGTGGCTAAACGCATGGAAATTGGTGCCGTGGTGGCAGCAGCCCCCCGCCGCCAAGTGAAACGACTGACGAGCGACCCCGGCGACGTGATTGTGCTGCTGGGCGGACGCACCGGCCGCGACGGTTGCGGCGGCGCAACAGGTTCGAGCAAGGCTCACGACAGCTCGTCGCTGACTTCTTGTGGCGCAGAGGTGCAGAAGGGCAACGCTCCCACCGAGCGTAAGATCCAACGCCTGTTCCGCAGAGAAGAGGTATCTTCCCTGATTAAGAAATGTAACGACTTTGGCGCCGGCGGTGTCAGCGTGGCTATTGGCGAACTGGCCGACGGCTTGCAGATCGACCTGGACCGCGTGCCTAAGAAATATGCCGGACTGGACGGCACCGAGCTGGCCATCAGCGAGAGCCAGGAGCGTATGGCCGTGGTGGTTGACCCCAAAGACGTGGACCAGATGCTGAAATATGCCGACGAGGAGAACCTTGAGGCCGTAGTGGTGGCTACCGTGACCGAGAGCCCCCGCATGGTGATTAGCTGGCGTGGCAAGGAGATTGTGAACCTGAGCCGCCGCTTTATCGACACCAACGGCGCACATCAGGAGACCAAGGTCAGCGTGGAGATGCCCGCTGAGGGTAAAGCAGCATGCTGCACCGAACCCATGGGCAGCGTGAAGGAACGTTGGCTGAAGAATCTGTCCGACCTGAACGTATGCTCGCAGAAGGGTATGGTGGAAATGTTCGACAGCACCATCGGCGCAGGCAGCGTGGTGATGCCCTATGGCGGCAAAACCCAGATGACCCCCACCCAGAGCATGGTGGGTATGCTGCCTACATTGGAAGCCAAGTGCGACACAGTGACAATCATGAGCTACGGCTTCGACCCCTATATGAGCAGCTGGAGCCCCTTCCACGGCGCAGTGTATGCTGTGGTGGATTCGGTGGCCAAGATTGCCGCAGCTGGTGGCGACGTGACTAAGGTGCGCCTCACCTTCCAGGAATATTTCAAACGTTTGGGCCAGGATCCCTACCGCTGGGGCCAGCCTCTGAGCGCACTGCTCGGTGCCTATAATGCCCAGATGGGACTGAAACTGCCGGCTATCGGCGGCAAGGACTCGATGAGCGGTACTTTCAACGACATCGACGTACCCCCCACCCTGTGCAGCTTTGCCGTAGGCGTGAGCGATATGAAGCATGTGGTGACCCCCGAGCTTAAAAAGGCAGGCAACTACCTGTATCTGCTGGAGGTGAGGCACGACGAGATGAATATGCCCAACTACAAACAGCTGCTGGGCATGTACGGTGCCCTGCACCAAGCTGTGGGCAAAGGTGCCGTGAAATCGGCCTACGCTGTAGGCTTTGGCGGTATAGCCGAGGCTGTGAGCAAGATGGCCTTCGGCAACGGCATGGGCGTAACGTTTGACGAAAGCATGGCCGTTGACGAGTTGTTTGAGAAGAAATATGGCGCTATAGTGGTGGAGGTGGCCAACTGCGGCGACCTGCCTGCTGTGGCACGCAAGATAGGCCGCGTGACCGAAGGTGGCGAATTTTTGGTGGCCGGTGAGAAGATTGCCATGGCCGAGATGACCCAGGCATGGACCCGCACACTGGAGGACATTTTCCCCACCACAAGCGGCGCAGCAGTGAAACCCCTGCCCGAGGCCAAGCTGTTCAAGGCAAAAGAGGTGCATGTGTGCAAGCACAAGGTGGCCAAACCCAAGGTGTTTATCCCCGCATTCCCCGGAACTAACTGCGAATACGATTCGGCTCGTGCATTCCTACGTGCCGGTGCCGAGGTGGAGACCTTGGTGTTCCGCAACCAGAATGCCAGCCAGATTAGCGAGAGCGTTGAGGCATTTGCCCGCGCCATCAAGGAGAGCCAGATTGTGATGATTCCCGGTGGTTTCTCGGCAGGCGACGAGCCCGAAGGCAGCGCCAAGTTTATCACCAGCGTGTTCCGCAACCCGCAAATCACAGATGAGGTGATGCGCCTGCTGAAAGAGCGCGACGGTTTGATGCTGGGTATCTGCAATGGCTTCCAGGCCCTTGTGAAACTCGGTCTTGTTCCTTACGGCGAGATCCGTCCCCAAAGCGTGGACTCCCCCACCCTCACTTTCAACACCATAGGCCGTCACCAGAGCATGATTGCCCACACCAAGGTGGTGAGCAACATGTCGCCCTGGCTGGCACAGGCCGAGCTGGGCAAGGACTATGTGGTGCCCATCTCGCACGGCGAAGGTCGCTTCGTAGCACCACAGGAATGGCTCGACAAGCTGTTTGCCAACGGCCAGGTAGCCACCCGCTATGTTGACCTCGAAGGTCGCGTCACCATGGAAGAGCCTTACAACATGAATGGTTCGTACATGGCTATCGAGGGTATCACCAGCCCCGATGGTCGCGTGCTGGGTAAGATGGCCCACAGCGAGCGCCGCCGCGAAGGCACCTATCTCAACATTTATGGCGACCAAGACCAGCGCCTGTTTGAGAGCGGTGTTGAATATTTCAAATAATCGCACAAAAAGACTTAATACGATACAGCTATGAAAAAGTTTTTCGTTTCCCTGTTGTTCGTCGGATTGGCCGCCCTCTCGGTGGCCAGTCCGGTGGACTACAACCGCGCCCAAGCAGTTGCAATTAAGGCAGCCTATTTGTTCTATATACACCAGCACCCCGCCATGCAGAAACAGGATATCTACATGGAAACCGGCTTTAACTGGAGCATCAACCAGCACTACGACAATATCTATCTATTCAATATCGAGTATTCGGTAGGTGGTAAAGTGGTTGATAATGGCTTTGTGGTAGTAAGCGGTGAGACCTTTGCCGCCCCCATCTTGGCCTTCTCTACCGAGGGCAAGATCAATGGCGAGGAAATCAACCCCGCACCCGGAGCCCGCGCTATGTTTGCCCGCTACGATCAGCAGATAGCAGCCGCTAAAGCCCAGGGTGCACAGCCCACCGCCACCATTCAGGCCAAGTGGGACATGATTGAGAGCCTGCAGACTGTAGATGATGCCACAGCCCTTATGTCCAAAGGCGACATTTACAACGACGATATTCCCCGACTGCTGGGCAACATGCGTTGGGGCCAAGGCAAGCCCTACAACACCCACTGCCCCGGCAATGCGGTGACGGGTTGTGTGGCCACGGCGTTCAGCATGATTATGAACTACTGGAACTGGCCGGAACACGGCTGGGGCAGCCACTCGTACAACGGTGCCGACAATCCGGCAGTCTATGGCAACTGGACTTATGGAGTGCAGAGCGCCGACTTTGGCAGCACCTACTACGACTGGGATCACATGCCAGACTATGTGATGATCAACAGTCCGGAAGAGGAAATTGAGGCTGTATCAACCCTGTGCTACCATGTAGGTGTGGCATTGGACATGAATTATAATCCCAATGGCAGCGGCTGCTGGTCGTTGCCTGAATATGCCATTTTCGACACCAGCCTGCATCTGGCCACTACCGTGGGCGCAGACTATCGTATTCCTAAACATTTCGGCTACAAATATAGCTATGCTGGAATGCGCGACTCGATAGGCAACGACAGCATCTGGCTGAATATGCTCTACACCAGCCTGGCCGAGGGCAAGCCCATCTATTATGCCGGCTGGGCCAAAGAGAACAACGAGGCAGGTCACAGCGCCACCTCGGGACACGGATATGTGCTGGACGGCTATTTCTCTGATGCCACAGACAGCAATTTCTTCCACATCAACTGGGGCTGGAACGGCAGTTCTGACGGTTTCTTCAAACTTGACGCCATGACCCCCTCTGGCAGTGATTTCACCCAATGGCACGGCGCCATTATTGGCCTTGAACCCGACAGCACTTACACCGGCTACAACCCCGAAGGCATTCGCGAGCAGCAACAACCAAACTACACGGTGAATTGCCACGGTGGCCGAGTGGTGGTGCAAGGCTGCGCTCAGCAACCTGTGGCCATTTTCGACATCATGGGCCGCCTGGTGGACCAGCGCGCTGCCACAGCAAACGATAGATGGAGCCTGGCAGCACCCCGCGGCACCTATATCGTGCGTGTGGGTATGCAACCCGCCCAGAAAGTGGTAAATATTTATTAATTATTGAACCTTTTAAATAAAATATAAGTGATATGAATAACGCTTTGAACAATCTCCAGCCCGCAAAGGTGTGGCATTATTTCGGAGAACTGATGAATATTCCCCGTCCTTCCAAACACGAAGAGAAGGTGTCGGCATACTTGCAGAACTTTGGTAAGGAACATGGTTTTGAAACACTCGTTGACGAGGTGGGCAATGTGCTGATTCGCAAGCCCGCACACAAAGGCTATGAAAACGCCCCCTGCGTTTGCCTTCAGTCGCACATGGACATGGTGTGCGAGAAGAACGGCGACAAGGAGTTCGACTTCCTTACCCAACCCATCGAGGCTTTTGTTGAGGACGGATGGCTAGTGGGCAACGGCACCACCCTGGGCGCCGACGACGGCATAGGCGTGGCCGCAGCACTGGCAATATTGGACGACGAGACCATAGAGCATGGTCCGCTGGAGTGCCTCTTCACCGTGGATGAGGAAACCGGTCTCACCGGTGCCGCCAACCTCCACACCGACTGGCTGAAGAGCGAGATACTGCTCAACTTTGACGACGAGGACGAAGGCGAATACTGCATTGGCTGCGCCGGCGGCGTGGACACCACTGTGGCTATTCCCTACACCACCCGCCCCGTGCCGGCAGGCGAGGCTGCTTTCCGTGTGAAAGTGTCCGGCCTCCAAGGCGGTCATAGCGGCGATGATATCAACCGTGGCCGCGGTTGTGCCAACCAGATGCTCACCCGCATCCTGTGGCAAGCCACCGACGAATGCAAGATTGGTCTTGCTCAAATGGACGGCGGCAACCTGCGCAACGCCATTGCTCGCGAAGCATGGGCCGACATCGTGGTACTGGAGGAAATGGCCGACCAGTTTAAGCAGCTAGTCAAGACCATGGGCGAAGAGATTAAATTTGAATATCGCAGCACCGAACCCGGCCTTACCGTGGAGGTGATCGACATTGATCAGCCCGCCTGCCTGATTGACCGTCAGACCCAGTACAATCTGCTCAACTCACTGTATGCCTGTGCCCACGGTGTGCTGAGCATGAGTAGAGAGATAGAGAATTTTGTGGAAACATCCACCAACCTGGCATCAGTGAAGATGGACGGCACCAATATCCATATCGCCACATCCCAGCGCAGCTCAGTTGAAAGCTCTAAATGGGACGCTGCCCGCAAGATCGAGGCCACTTTCCGTATGATTGGTGCCGAAGTGAAACACGGAGACGGCTATCCTGGTTGGACTCCCAACCCCACCAGTCGAGTGCTAAAGGTAGGTGTGGAGACTTACAAGAATATGTATGGCAAAGAACCCGTTGTCCGTGCCATCCATGCTGGTCTTGAATGCGGTCTCATCGGTGAGAAATATCCCAAGATGGACATGATTTCTTACGGTCCTACCCTGCGCGGCGTACATGCTCCCGGCGAGAAGATTGAAATCAAGACTGTTGAAATGTTCTGGAATCAGACCCTCGAAATCCTCAAGAACCTCAAATAGCTAGCAAATGATAGGAATACTGGGAAGTGGCTCTATGGCCACAGCTATTCTTAAACTCATAATGGAACAACCCGGCGCTGAAGTGTGCTGGTATGTGCGCGAGCCGGAAATTCGCGAAACCCTGGCCAAGCAGGGCCGAAACACCCGCTACCTGGGCGAGGTACGTTTCGACATGAGCCGCATCACGGTGGTTGACAACCCTCAGGCAGTCTTTGACCAGTGCGAAGATGTCTATCTTGTCATCCCCACAGCTTACCTCCACGGTGCATTGCAGGAAGTGAAACCTGAGTCGGTGAGGACTTGTAACCTAATATCTGCAATTAAGGGCTTTATTCCACAGACCGACGAGATTGTCACCGACTACCTCCAGCACATGTATGGTGTGCCCGAGCTCCAACTCTGCGTCATCAGCGGCCCAACCCATGCCGAAGAAATTGCCCGCGAGAAACTCACATTCCTCACCGCCGCATCTGGCAACCGTTCCCTTGCCGAGCGTGTACGTCAGCAACTCCGCTGCCGTTACCTCAGCATGAGCGTTATGGACGATATGCGCGGCATCCAGTTTGCTTCGGCACTCAAGAATGTGTATGCCGTGGCCGCCGGTTTCTGCAAAGGTATGGGTGGTGGCGACAACCTTATGGCCGTCCTCGTCAGCCTCTCATCTGCCGAAATGCAGCTCTTCTACCACCTGATGCAACCCGAGCGCGACTTGAAACTCACTACAGAGTTGCTACCTCCTTTCTTGGGCGATTTGTTGGTAACCTGCTACTCGCAGTTTAGCCGCAACCGCACTTTCGGTACCATGATTGGCCGAGGCTACAGCGTGAAAAGCGCCCAGCTGGAGATGAACATGGTGGCCGAAGGCTACTACGCCGTGAAGAGTTTGGAAAAGATTCGTCAGCAACTTAATGTGGAAATGCCTATAGCCCAAGCCGTTTATATGGTGCTCTACGAAGGTGCCAAACCCGATGTGCTGCTGCGCGCATGGCAGATTTACAAAGGCGAATGACAACCACTATTAGATATTAACCGAAAATAAAAAGACAACAATATGACCCCATTAGTCAGCATTATCATGGGCTCTACCTCCGACCTCCCGGTAATGGAGAAAGCCTGTCAGTTTCTAGAGGAAATGGAAATCCCCTTCGAGGTCAACGCCCTCTCTGCTCACCGTACCCCTGCCGAGGTGTCCGACTTTGCCCGCAACGCCCACAAACGAGGCATACAGGTAATCATTGCCGGTGCCGGCATGGCAGCCGCACTGCCCGGTGTTATTGCCGCCGAGAGCCCTCTGCCAGTAATTGGTGTACCCATTAAGGGCAGCGTGCTCGAAGGCCTCGACGCCACTTTCGCCATCATGCAAATGCCTCCGGGAATCCCCGTAGCCACCGTGGCCATCAACGGCGCACAGAATGCCGCCGTCCTCGCCCTGCAAATCATGGCCGTAGGCAATCCCGAACTGCAGCAGAAGGTGCTCGAATACAAGCAAGGCCTCAAGAAAAAGATTGTGAAAGCCAACGAGGATCTGGCAAAATTGGAATATAAATACAAGGTATAATAAACTTATCTATGATTACCATCGGAATCACTGGCACTTTGGGTGCTGGCAAGGGCACAATAGTAGAATATCTGCTGAAGGAGAAAGGCTTTGTGCACTATTCGGTGAGAGCCTTCATCACTCAGGAGATTGAGCGCCGCGGCCTTCCCGTAAACCGCGACAGCATGACCCTTGTAGGCAACGATTTGAGGGCACAGCATAGTCCGTCGTGGATTGTTGAGCAACTCTACGAGCAGGCCCAGCAGTCAGGCAAAAACTGCATTATCGAGAGCATCCGTACCCCTGGCGAAGTGGAAGCACTGCGCAACAAGGAGCGATTCTATCTCTTTGCAGTGGATGCCGACACACATGTGCGCTACGACCGCGTGGTGCTGCGAGGCAGCGAAACCGACCATATCAGCTACGATACTTTTGTAGCCAACGAGCAACGTGAGATGGATAACGACGACCCCAACAAACAGAATCTGGGCTACTGCATAGCACATGCCGATTTCCGTTTCGACAATGGTGGCACCATCCCCGAGCTCAACGCCCAGGTGGAGGAAGTGCTGAAGCAAATCATGTATCAGCGTCCTTCGTGGGATGAATACTTTATGGATATGGCCAATACTGTGTCGAAAAGAGCCACTTGCGACCGTGGCCGCAGCGGTTGTGTGATTGTGAAAGACCGTCAGATTCTCGTGACTGGATATGTGGGTTCGCCCACCGGACTACCCCACTGCGACGAAGTAGGCCACCTGTTCCGTAAAACCATCGACGAAGACGGCCATATATCCAACCATTGCGTGCGCACAGTTCATGCCGAACAGAACGCCATTTGCCAGGCTGCCCGAAGAGGAATAGCGTTGGATGGCGCCACCCTGTATTGCCGCATGACCCCCTGCCGCACTTGTGCCATGCTCATTATCAACTGCGGTATCAAACGTGTGGTTTGCGAACGCAAATACCACGCCGGAGCCGAGAGTGAAGAGCTTTTCCGCCAGGCCGGTGTACAACTAGAGTTCTTCCACGACGAGGTACAACACTACGAAAATCAGTAGCTACGGCTACCAACTCCATAAAGAAGGCGCGGGATTGCCCACGCCTTCTTTATTACTTACCGGGAAAAACATATTGGCAGAAATTAAAAAAGCCTCGCTGAGAGCGAGGCTTTTTCTTCAGTGGGCTGCGTAAGGATTATTCCTCAACGATAGCACCAGTGGGGCAAGCGTCAGCGCAAGTGCCGCAACCAGCGCAGGTGTTAGGATCAATCTTGTAGATGTCGCCTTCGGAGATAGCTCCAACGGGGCACTGGTCGATGCAGGTACCGCAAGCAACGCAGCTGTCAGTAATTTTGTAAGCCATTTTATTATCTTGTTTTTAGGGTTAATAATTTCTGCAAAGATACGAACTTTTTAAGAAATGATAAAAAATATTTTTTACCAATAACTCTAATATCTTGTATTTGATTAGAATAAACTTATCAATACCCAGATCCAGTGGGCTGCAATGCCGGCGCAAAGACCACCAATTGTGTGGGCTCCGATAGCTTTTCCGATGAGTTTGCGATAACCAAGAGCATCAAGCATGGCAGTGTGGGTAGAGAGGTAACCGCTCCAGCACATACCCATAGCGGTGAACACGGCGATGGCATTGTCGTTGATAAAGCCTTCGGCTACAAAGCGGGGCACAAGACCCAGGGCTGCGCCCACTGCACCCAATGCGGTGATGGGGAAAGAAACCAAAGCACCGTTTTCAAAGCCAAAGAGCCAGTAGAAAACGAAATTTACCTTGTCGGCCAGCCAGGTGATCACGGGTACACCCTCGTAGGCAGCACCAGTATAGGCGTGGGTGGCAGAATCGGGGCCAAAAGTAAGCATCATCACAATAGTGGAGATGCAGAGCACACCGGGAATAATGGCCAGGCCGATGCCTACACCATCTTTACCACCATCCAGGAGGCCGTTGAGGAAACGCTGGAAGGTAGAGCCCTCGGTCTTATAGGTGAGTTCTTCGCCGCTGGCCGACTCCATTTCGCAAACGGGAGTGTCGAGTTCGGGGTATGACTTGAGGGTGAAACGCTGCATAAGGCGGGTGGAGACAATGGATCCGATAACAGCACCCAAAATGCCCACCAAAGCACCTTTACCAAAGCCCTGACCGGTCATGAAAGCAAGCACAGCAAGACCCATGCCGAAAGCTGTACCGAAATTGGTAAGCGACACCAGCTGATACTTCTTGAAATACTGCGAGAAACTCTTGTTTTGAGCCAGCGAGATAATGGCGGGGTTGTCGGAAAGGAAAGTCATGAGGGCACCCAAAGCAGCCACACCGGGCAGATTGTAGAGGGGCTTCATGAGCGGACGGAGAATTTTCTCGAGGAGGTTGACAACACCAAACTCGATAAGGAGCTTGCCAATTGCACCCATAAGCACACAGATGGCCATAATATAGAACACCGTTTCGAGGAGCAGGTGATAGGCTGTCTGCATGAAGGTATTGAGCATGAAGGGGAGGGTCATCTTATAGGCCAGCAGTCCGAAGAAGAGGAGGAAGATGACCAAAAAGATGAGGGCTTCTAAATAGCGGAACTTTTTCATGTGATAGTTATTTTGTATTTAAGGGAGGATTTGTCTGATGAGGGAATACTCGCGCAACAATTATTTATTCATGGTGCTATTGACGCGGGCCAGGCGGTCTTTCCACATACGGTTAATGTCCATATTCCAGGTCACGCCGCAGTTCACCAT
>JAKSMO010000071.1 GCA_024400545.1 Bacteroidales bacterium
GCGAAAAGCGCGAAATTATTTGTCGGCAACTTTATTCTATTGGTAACCTCTAAAAGTCCAATAAATCAGCTACATCGAGTTTTAAAAACACGAATGACCGTGAATTATCCGTAAATTTTTCCAGAAATTGATTTATTACAAACCAATAATTTATGATTAAATTCGTGGCTAATTTATGGTAATTTTCGTGCAAATCAAAAATAACAATTAGAGGTTTCCCATTGTGTGAACACGTATGGAAGCAATTTTCTTTTCGCGTATTTCGCGCCTTTTGCGGTTGAAATTCAATTTGGGTGATCGGGGCTGCCGCCAACAAATCAGCAAATCAAAAATGACACATGACACTTTGACACTTTGACACTTTCTCCTGGGAGTCCTCCCAACGTGTTTTTCGATGGCTTTTGCCGGCAGAACACAGATGTTTGGTACTTCCAATTTTCGATACATCAAACATTTTGCCCAATTATTCGAAAAAAATTTGTACCTTTGCAGTAGTGTAAGTAGGCGGATAGAAATCGCTTAATATGCTGATAATCATCTTGCCCGATGCGTCGGGATAGGGGTGATATATGGCCGCGGCTCCAATAAGCTGCGAATACGACCGAAAGTAAGTCATCATTCTTCGCCGTTCAGACCTCGGAAATCTAAGCCACTTGAGGAGTTGATGCATTGACGTCTCGTTGTGAAAAAATCGAATATGAATCACAGCGTGGATGGCTATTGCATTAAATCAAGTGGGGTTCCGAGGCCCAAAACGGCTTTTCTGCTTTAGCCTCCATGCTTTATAAAGTTAAAGCGCTTTGGCAAAGAAAAAATATAATGTACTCGACTTGTTCTGCGGTTGCGGAGGCTTGTCTAGAGGCTTTATTGATGCTGGTTTTGTCGTAAGATTAGGCATAGATGTTGATGAAATGGCATTGAAGTCGTTTGAACATAATCATGATGGAGCGGTCGCGATGAATTTGAATCTTTTTGACCTCGAGAATGTAGATAAAATAAAAGTTTTTTTTGACGAAAATGATTATGAATTAGACGTTTTGGTGGGAGGTCCACCATGCCAAGGTTTTTCTCTTGCCGGACCGAGAAAGGTTGATGATTCAAGGAACAAGTTGTATCAAGCCATGGTGAAGACAGCTAGAATCATGAAGCCGAAAGCTGTAGTATTGGAAAATGTACCTGGAATGATTCAACTTCATGATGGATTGGTTAAAGACAAGATTTTGAATGATTTCCGAAAGTTGGGTTATACAATGGGTGAACCTCATATTTTGTATGCACCAGAATATGGTATTCCCCAGATTCGTAAAAGAGTCATCTTTGTTGGACTTTTAGGGGCTCAAGAGGAATTCCACTATCCAGATCCAATATTTACACCTGAACACTTTATCACTTGTGAGCAAGCAATTAGTGACTTGCCTGCTTTGATTGATATTGTTGGTGAGAAAGTCCAAGAATATCCTTGTGAACCGCAATCGGAATATCAAAAAGAAAGACGAAAAGGTTCTAAAGCAATTTATAATCATGAGGGCACAATACATGACCTTAAAACAAAGAAATTTATTGCCATGGTACCAGAAGGTAAAAACTATAAATCATTGCCTCCCGAGTATAATGGAATTTATAAATATCATGAGGCATTAACCCGTTATCACAGTAAGAAGCCATCCCCAACAATTAACACTGGACATAGGTCTCATTTCCATTATAAGTGGAATAGGATACCAACAGTAAGAGAAAGTGCAAGATTACAATCATTTGATGATACTTTTATCTTCTTTGGTAACAAGACACAGCAATACCGTCAAGTAGGCAATGCTGTACCACCTCTGTTAGGAAAGGTTGTTGCGAGTGAGATATTAATTTGGCTTGATCAATATTTTGACAATGAAAAATAATAATCATCTACAAATAAAGATGTTAGACCTCTTCGCTGGATGTGGAGGCCTAACAGATGGTTTTATGCAAACAGGGAACTTCTGGGATGTTGCAGCAGTCGAATGGAAAAAGCCTCAAGTGGACACATTAAGGCATCGACTATTTACCAAGTGGGGAAAGGTAAATGCTTCAGAAAGTGTTTTATGGTTTGACATCCAACGAGAAGAAGAACTATTCAAAGGTTGGGAAAATGACCCTACTTATGGTAGCGCATTGGGATTGGATTATTTTGTAAATGAAGTCAATGGAATAGATGTGGTAATTGGCGGGCCTCCATGTCAAGCGTATTCTGTTGCTGGAAGAGTAAGGGATGAACACGGTATGGAAGACGATTATCGAAATTTTCTTTTTGAGCACTACTTATCAATAGTTGATAGATACAGACCTGATTTGTTCATTTTTGAGAACGTCCCGGGTATTCTTAGCGCTGCTCCACATGGGCTGAAAGTATCAGAGGTTATCCCTAAGGCTTTTGCCGATAAAGGATATTCAATAATTAAAGACTTATCAAATGCAATAGTAAATGCTGCAGAGTATAATGTTCCACAATTGAGAAAAAGAGTAATTCTAGTTGGCTTAAAAAATGACGCATTTGCTGCCAATTCTGCTCAAAAGATTTTGGATGACTTTTATTTCTCCATTTTGCCATCTCACAAAGGCCATAAAATTCTAACTGTAATGGATGCCATAGGACACTTGCCAAAATTAGAAGCATACTGGGACGACGAGCACCATTCTAAAAAAGTATCCCATTCTACCCCAGTCTGTGAACTCTCTTGGCACAAGCCTCGTTATAGTAACCTGAGAGATATGGACACTTTTAGAATCTTGGCTGAGGATTTGGAGTCTGGGAAAAAAGAATACAACAGTAAAAAAATTGCACAGTTATATGAAGAGAAAATTGGCTCAAAATCACCGATTCATAGATACCACGTCCTTGACCCTTCTCTACCTAGCACTACAATAATTGCACATCTTCATAAAGATGGGAATAGGTTCATTCATTTTGATTCAAAACAGGCGAGAACTATTACTCCTCGAGAAGCCGCACTCCTCCAAAGCTTTGATAAGGATTTTGAGTTTATTGGTACTAGAGGTAATGTTTATGAAATGATTGGGAATGCCGTACCTCCTCAAATGGCCAAGGCACTTGCACTCTCTGTTGTCGATTTGTTGAAGAAATACAAACCCGAAAAATATGCCTAGTTATCTTTTTACTTCAGATCAAAGAATATCTAAATTACCAGAACGTATTCAATGGATATCTTCTTATGTCAATAGTGGGGGGATAATTTCGCAAATATCTGATAAATCAGAAAACAATAATGCTACTACACTTGCCTCATATTACGGACTACTTCCAAACACTGAAGTCTGTGCGAAAGCTGCTAATGATCCAATTTTTGCTATCCGAAATTTTGTATTAAAATTTCAGTTTCCTAATGTTAGAACCTCTGAATCTCTAGAGGCTTGTATTCTTGAAGGAACACTATTAGCACCGTTCAGGGTTGTTGTTACGCTTCTGGATAAGATGGCCAATGGATATACCAATGAAAGTCTTATTTCAATTGATGAAATACTGTGGTTTGTTTTTTGCAATGAAGATGTGAGGACTTGTCCTGAAATAGATTATTCAAAATTAATAACGAACATTCTTCACTGTCGCAATAATAATGTAGACCTCAAAACCTTAATTGAAAGGAATATTTGTTGGAATCAATACGAAAGGCAATGTAGAGAATTATTTTCTGTCCTCCCTTATGCAAGTAGTTGTTACAAAATTAGAAATCAAATTCTTTACTTTTCAAAAGCTTCATCTTCGTTTGACCAAGACAGAGATTTTATAGAATCAATAATTAATTACTCATTTATTTGGTATCCCTCAGATATTAAAGATTTTACCAAAGCATCGGAGGAATACGCTAGCTACTTTGATACCATGAATACTCCGTATAATGTTATTGAATTTCACAAAAAGAAACATGAGTTGTCATTTGATACTGATTATCCCCTCCAGCAAATCTTCTATGGTGCGCCTGGTACAGGTAAGTCCCACACGGTGAATGAAATCACAGAGAAGATGCCTGATGAGAATGTGTTCCGCATCACTTTCCATCCCGACAGCGATTATTCCACCTTTGTGGGCTGCTACAAGCCAACAAAAGAGACTGTGAAGCTAAGGGATGTGACTGGCAAGGTGATAAAGGAAACTGTGGATGGCGCAGAAGTGGAGGTGACAGAAGATAGAATCACCTATAAGTTCGTCCCCCAGTCCTTTATCAAGGCATACGTTAAGGCCATGCAGACTCCTGAGGAGAACGTGATGCTGGTGATTGAGGAAATCAACCGAGGCAACTGCGCACAGATTTTTGGCGATATGTTCCAGCTGTTGGACAGAAACGAGGATGGTGTGAGCGACTATGCTGTGAAGCCCGACACAGACCTAGAGGCTTACTTGAAAGCCGAGCTGGGTGATAAATACAATGAGGATGAGGGTATGAGACTGCCCAAGAACCTCTATATCTGGGCCACGATGAACACCAGCGACCAGAGCCTCTTCCCGATCGACTCGGCCTTCAAACGCCGCTGGGAGTGGAAGTATGTGCCCATTACCGATGCTGGAGTGGGCTACTACATAGAATGCAAGGGCAACAAGTATGGCTGGTATGACTTCATCAGCAAGATGAATAATGAGATAGCCATTAAGACCGATTCGGAAGACAAGCAGATGGGCTATTTCTTCATCAAGGCTGAGAACGGCAAGATCACCGCAGACCGCTTTGTGAACAAGGTGCTCTTCTACCTCTACAACGACGTGTTCAAGAGCTACGACCTGCCTACAGAGTTCGGCAACAAGAAGTTCACCGCCTTCTTCACCGACACGGATACAAAGGTGGAGGAACTGATGAAAGACCTAGGCTTGAAGGCATTGGGCGAGACTGACACTGCAGAAACGACAGAGGACACTGCCGAATAACACAAGTGATGCAAGCCCATGGTAAAGAAGCAAGAGATACAGCTGTTTGAAGAAAAGAAAGTGCGCTCGGTGTGGGATACGGAAACCGAGCAGTGGTACTTTTCGGTAGTGGATGTGGTAGGGGTGCTGACAGACAGCAAGAATCCTACTGATTATATTAAGAAGATGAAAAAGCGCGATGCCGCCCTTGCCGAAGGGTGGGGACAATTTGTCACCCCCCTTTCGGTTCAGACTGCAGGGGGAAGACAACGTGTGAATTGCGCTACCCAGGCCGGCATCTTCCGCATCATTCAATCCATCCCATCGCCAAAAGCAGAGCCTTTCAAGATGTGGATGGCGCAGGTGGCATCGCAACGCCTGGACCAAATGCAAGACCCAGAATTGAGCATAGAGCAGGCTATGGCTGACTACAAGCGTCTGGGCTATAGCGACAAATGGATCAACGCCAGGCTGAAAGGTATTGAAGTAAGAAAAGAGCTGACAGACGAATGGGAACGTGCCGGCATACAGCAAGGCCAGCAATTTGCCTCGCTCACCGACATCATCACCAAGGAGTGGAGCGGAATGACAACTCGCCAGTACAAGCAACACAAAGGCTTGAAGAAGGAGAGTCTGCGCGACAACATGACCAATGTGGAGCTTGCCCTGAATATGCTGGCTGAAGCTTCGACCACCGAGATTTCGCGTGAGAAGAATCCCAAAGGTTTTGCACAAAGTGCCCAGGTGGCCAAAGAGGGAGGCAGTGTGGCCAAAGCAGCTCGAAAACAGCTGGAAAGTAAGACCGGCAAGTCGGCAATCTCAACAGAGAAAGCCAGCAACTATCTGCTGCCACCAGAAGAAAAAGAATAAAAGCCTATGCGCATACTGATTGAAGAATACCAGTACCCAGCCGAGAAGGTGGAGAACATCATACAGGGCTTGACCAATCTACGCAACATCAACGGGTTGGTGGCAGTGAGCCATGTGGGGTACTATTTCAATCCCGAGCTGAAAGACACCGTGTTTCTGCTGCCCAAGGTGCTGATGCGAGATGACAAGGTGTTCGGCAAATACCGACCAGAGGACATCATCGACTTTGAACAGGCCGAGATGGAGCAGGCCGAGAAGAACTTCATCTTCGGGCTGTCGGTATGGGTGTACAGAGCCATAGTGGTGTTTCGCGACAGCCACCTCAACACCAACAATGTGCTGCAACAGCAAGTACCGCAGATGGCCAAAGGACGGCTGAAGCAATGCAACACCTATTTGGACATTCTGCTGGCCCTACAAGCATTCAACAGGGAAAACAGGGAATTCTTCTTCTTTGTGATGCGCAACCTGCACAGCGGCCTGAACAAGATAAACTGGACCAAGACCATTGCCAAGAGCCAAGCTATCATCCAGGGCAGCACGCCCATATATCTAGACCCCATCAACAAGAAGAGGCAGATTAACTTTGACGAGGAACTGATAGTCATATACTACTCGATACTGAACTACATTCACCAAGAGTATGGTTTCCCGGTAGAGATTGACCTGAACACGGAGCTGATAACAGGCGACAGGTTCAAGCAATATATGAAAGGCTACGGCAGGGCAAGGCTAAGACAGATAAGATATAAGTATTTCTCAGATAAAGCCTTGTATTTATGGGAATTGTGTTTTGCCTTTTTTGACAAGAGCAGTCAGGTGGCCGTAAACGTGAACCAGCGTGAGTACTTGCTGGTGAAGAGTTTCGACATTGTATTCGAGGCCATCATAGACACGCTGGTGGGCACCGACCGCAATCAGTTGCCCAATGGCCTGGCCGACCAAAGCGACGGCAAGGTGGTGGACCACCTTTGGGTGGACAAGATGCTGATGCCCACGCAGGAACAGAAGAATGTGTATTATATTGGCGACAGCAAATATTACAAGAACTCGACCCCTATAGGCGAGAACTCGATGTATAAACAGTTTACCTATGCCCGCAACGTGATACAATGGAGCTACGATGTGCTAGTGGGCAGAAGAGACTGCGAGAAGGAGGACTACAAAATAGCTTTGCGCGACGATGAGACCGAGGGATACAACGTGATACCCAATTTCTTTATCAGCGCCGATGTGGATTTTGAGAAACTGGACTATACAGAAGGCAGATTGAAACTGCGTGACAACGCAGAGTATAAGACCGACCAGTTTACCGACCGCCTGTTTGATCGCGACACGATGCTGTTGAGCCACTACAATGTGAACTTTTTGTTTGTGCTGGCCCTCTATGCACGCAACAACAGTAATGAGCAGGGGAGATGGAAGGCTGAAGTGAGAGATGAATTCCGCAAGAGAGTGCAAAAACTGCTGGACGACCACTACCAGTTTTATGCTTTAAAAGGAATTGATGTGACTGAATCGAAAGAATATCTTCGAAGCCATTTTAGAGAGTTGGTTGGCAAATTGTACAAAGTGGATAAGAAGAGCAACGTGTATTCGCTGGCATTGGAAAAACACGACAAGGCTGTGGGAGACACCAGCCTAATAGACGAATTGAAACGCTATTTCGTTGTGGCAGACTGTAGTATAAATGAAAGTCCTGAGGAAGCTGTTGCCAAAGAAGAACAGTCATCAGGTGTTGCGCATCGGGGTAAGGTGGTTGTGGTGGATGATAACTATAGCGACAAAACCGGCGCAGCCATCAAGATGAAAGGCAAATACGGCATAGGGCTGGGCAGCACATCGGGTGCATTGGCTTTGGCTGAGGGATTTACGGAAGCAAAGTTCCTACTGCTGCACAAACTTAAAGAGCCCATCGTATTTAAACTACAGGGCTATCCCAGGCTTGTGACCAAGGAGCAGATGGGCGACTGGCCCAGAAAACTGAAAGAATCTGATATATTTATCCTATATGATGTGGGTGACGAGTTGCCAGAGTTGGCCCAAAGGGTAGATACTAATTGCTTGACTCATCCTGAGGGGCACACTGTTCGGGAATCGTATATCGCTGACATCTATGACTTGATGAAAAAGTAACTTCGGCTACGAAATCGTTCAATCATTGACAGTTTGCAATAATTCGTTATAAATCAGTACCAACTGGGGAGTGGGTCCGAAGAGGGTCCGCCTGATGTCCGATTGGGGACGGATTTACGACGGAGGCACTCCTGAGTTACTCCTGAGCTACTGGGGGGGGTGATGATTGGGGGAGGATTTCGTTATTGTACGGCTCGGTTGTTTTTCGTTTTCGTTCTTCGTTTTTTCGTACGTCATTCTTCTTTATTCTGTTTTTTGCCCTTTGTTCGTTTGTAGAACGAAGGTGGAGCGAAGCAGCGACGAAGGGGGAACGAAGGGGGAACGAAGGGGGAATTTGTCAATTTGGGATGAATGGACGAACAATGTGGGATGGATTTTGGCAAAAATAGATGCGGGGAGAGGGGGATTGGGGGGTCGTTTTTGAAATAATAGTGCATCAGCATTGGTGGGGGGGTAGTATTCGAGAGGGGGTATTGGTGGGGGGGGACAGGGCGAAGCGGGGGAGAGGGGGGCTTGCACTATTGGATATGCAAACTGTTGATTTTTAATTCGCAGTGGATATTGGGGGGTATGGAATGTGTCAATGTGTCAAAGTGTCAAATGTCATTTTTGAGTTGGGGACTACAAGAATGAGTGTAAATATAAATAGATTTATATATATATATTATAGCAGAAATTGTTTCCCCACCAGCAGAATGAAAATGACACATGACACTTTGACACTTTGACACTTTTGTGGCTCCGATATTCCATTGCGCTAGGTTTGATAAAGGACTGTATTTCCATTACTTGGACTGGGTATGCGGTATGGGTGTGCCCCTTCGATTATGCGAATGATGTATTTTTTCAAAGGCGTATTGCATTGTGTTTGTTTGACTTAGCACCTGTGAAAGCTATTGTTGTGAATGTATAAGTCTGATAATGAGTGCGCTATGGGCGAGGTCTGAAAAAATCGGGCTTTTGGGGGGCAATTTTGGTTGAATCTTGATTTTTTCAATCAATATCGGCTCGACAGAAGTCGATTTTTTGGGATTTTTCGATACTTTATCGGAACGTTGAGGAACATTGCGGAACAAATCGGTACGAATCGGTACGTTGAGGTACAAATCGGAAAAGCGGTCAAAAAAAGTTTGTATTTTTGCATCGTCTTTTTCGGGGGACGCAACAAACCCCAATCAGACCTTGCCTCAGCAACCCCCGGACTAAGGACCCGGTGAGGCTTGACAAAACCCAATCGACTATGGCAAAACTTAGCGGATTTATCAAAAAGCTTACCCACTGGATAGGGAAAACCTGGGATTATCTGGGACTGACTAAGAGTTACTAGGACCAACTAGGGGCTTCCTAGGACCACCTAGGAGCATCTAGGACCAACTAGTACCACCTAGGCCTGTCTAGGAAGCCTCAAATAGAAAACCAAAAATCATCGATTCAACATTTTCAACCAAACAACAACATCAAGTATGAGTTGCAATTATATTACTTTTAGAAACGGGGCTAAGGTAGCACGCCCCATCGGGAGTCGCGATGAATATCTGGCTATCAGGAATTCGAATCGCAACGTACGCAATCTGAAGGCCGCCCGCAAGGGCGACGAGAAGGCCAAAAAACATCTGGTGCAAATGAACTATAGCGGGTATTACCCCAACGGCACCATCAAGGGGAGCCGGTATGTGTCGAGGGCTTTCGGTTTTGATATCGACAGCGCCGAAGAGTTTGAGCGCGTGGTGCCTATGCTGCTGGCAGAACCTGAGAAATACGGCTTGCTGATGATGGAACGCTCGGCCCGCAACGGCGGCCATCTGGTGGTGAAGCGCGATGTGGAACGCACGATTCTCGAAAACCAGGTGATGCTGGCCACGGCTTTGGATACCGAGGTGGACACCAACGCCCACGACCAGAACAGGGTGTTCTTTACCTCTACGGCCAGCAGCAGCGAGCTGCTTTATTTGAGCGACGAGCTGTTTGCCGACACCTACGACGAGCAGGCTGCCAACGATATGCTCCAGCGTTTAGAGAACCGCACCGAAGTTTTGCCCGAAGGTGCGCATTGCGGCAACAAACATTTCAAGCCCAAGGCTGCCGCTATGGCTTCGGCAACGAATGAGGGCAGCCAAAAGGGACAGGAGGTACCCCAGAGCGCATCGGCCAATGCGGAGGCCGGCGCACAGGTCTCGCAGGCTTGCTCGGGGGTGGCTGTGCAGGAGGATTCGATTGCGTATGAGGGTATTCCTTACAAGCGCATTATCGACAAGTACTGGGAGCTGTTTAACAACGGGAAAGAGCCGGTGAAGTCGAATCGCGACATGAAGACTTACGAGCTGAGCTATTACCTGAGGCATGTGTGCGGTTTTGACCGCGAGGTGATGGATAGGGTGATTCCCAATTACGACGGTTTTCCTCAAGAGCAGAAGATGAAGTGCATAGACAGCGCCTTGAGCGACCGCAGAACCCACATGCCGCGCCGGCTGAAGGAGGTGCTGGAGGCTGTGCGCCAGGATCTGTTGGAAGAAAACCGCTCGATAGCTTCCATCGACGATTTGGAGCATGAGGACAACCGCCGTTTCTTCGATGCTTTGCCCGCCCAGCTCCCGAAGTCGATAAGATACTCCATCGATGCGGTGGGTCCGACCCTGGCTTTTCCGGCCATCGTGAGCGTGGCCCCGGTGATAGGCGCTTTGGCAACAGGGGTACAGCTGAGTGTGCACGGCCGCTACAACACCCTGAACCTGATATCGTATACGGCAGGTGATGCCGCTTCGGGCAAGGGGAGTCTGGATCCCCTGGTGGAGGCTTGGATGCACAACCTGATGGTACAGGATGCCATCTATTTTGCCCGGGAGGAGGACTACCGCCAACGCAAGAAGGCGGCCAAAAACAAGAAGGAACAGCCCGAGGAGCCCCAGCTGCCGATACGCTGTCTGACGCTGAACAACACGGTGGCCAATATCGCCGACCGGCTGGGCAAGACGCAGGAGAAGCATGCCATTTCGTTTACCCCTGAGGCCGACTCGCTGGCCCAGCAATGGAAGAACAGCATGTCGAACTATTCGATTCTGCTGCGCATAGCCTACGATGCTGCCGCTTTCCACCGCGAGGCCAAGAGCCTGGATGCTGTGAATGTGCACATTCCCAATCTGCGCTGGAATGTGGTGATGGCAGGAACCCCGGATGCTTTGTATCGTGTGGTGTCGAACTATACCGACGGTTTCCAAAGCAGGATTGCGCTGGCACGCACGCCCGACAACACCTACCAGCCCCTCTCGGAGACTTTTTACCAGCTGAAGGATTTCCAAATGGAGCATATCTACCATGTGGCTGAATTGCTGACGATGATGAACGGCAAGGCCGAACTGCCCAAGCTGGAGGCCGAGGGACAGAAATGGCTGGAGATGGTGCGACTGGCATCGATGAAGAACGACGACAAGGTGATGGCCCGCCAGCGTTTCCGTGTGTGTGTGACGGCACAACGCATCGTGTGTTGTCTGATGCTGGCCTCGGTTTGCGACACGATGCTGAAGAATTCGTCGTTCGCTCTCTGCCAGAAGAATCTGCGCGAACATCCCACGATGTGGGAGGATATGCTGGAGAAGGCGCAGACCCCCGCGATGCTGTCGCTGATGCCGCTGATTGCCGACACGCTGCTGGACAACAACTTATATTTCTTCCGCGATAGGATTGAAGCGGCGCTGACAAGTAAGGATTATTGCGGAAACAAGCGCATCAATGCCGGAAGGAACGATAGCATTTACGAGCGGCTGGATGCCACTTTTACCCTGGACCAGGCGCTGCAGACATCGGCCATGGTGAAGGGGAGCCAGGCCACAAGGAACACGGTGCAGCAGATGTTGAAGAACTGGAAGAAGCAAGGCCTCATCTACAGCGAAACGCGCGGGATTTATAAGAAGCTCTACGAGGGGTGATAGGAGGGGGCTACGAGGGGGCTACGAGGGGGCTACGAGGGGAGAAGGGGAAGGGCGGGACCATAGGGGGGTTCCGCCTTTTTTTATTAGGGGCGTTGCCCCTGTGGCCCCCTTTCATTTTTCTTGTCTTGATACAAGAAAAACGAAACAAAAAGAAAATCAAGGCTGTGCGTCCGAAGGCTAAAAAAGCGACAGAAAAGCTTGAGGTAACATCTGAAAATTCAACGTTTTGAAAGAAGGAATCAGATATAAACTTTTCTATGATTTTGGCCTTCTTTTGGCATCTTGCTGTTTATCGCTCAGTCACGTAGCCCGCTACGCTCCTTCGGCTCTGCACAGCAATCTGCCTAAAACAAGCCTCAAAATCATTAGAAATCAATTTTTAGATGTTACCTAAGTGATTTAAACTCGCACGGTTGCCCTGTTTTGTTACGAATCCCTCATTTATTGGGGAACTCCTGTTTGAAGGGGAATCCCTTATCTCTGCTCAAACAAAAATCCCTTTTAACGCTTTTCTGCCACTTTTTCTTAACGCCTTCTCCCGCAAGGCCACAGGGCGGTAGCCGCTAATCATTAATCGTATCTTCGTATTATCGTATCTTTCGTTTAGGGGCGTTGCCCCTATGACCCCGTTTTATTTTTCTTGGCGATGGTGGTTTGTTGATGATTAGGGGCGTTGCTCCCTATGACCCCATTTCATTTCTTTCTCTTGAAAGAAAGAAACGAAACAAAGAAAGTTCAAGGCTGTGCGTCCGGAGGCTAAAAAAGCGACAGAAAAGCTAAAGTGATTTAAACTCGCACGACAGTCCCGTTTCGTTGCGAATCCCTTATTTACTTCCGAATCCCTTTTTTTTAAGGGTGCTTCCTTATCTCTGCTCAAACAAAAATCCCTTTTAACGCTTTTCTGCCACTTTTTCTTAACGCCTTCTCCCGCAAGGCCACAGGGGCAGGAGCCGGCGATTGTTTGCTATTTAGATGCATTGGGGGAACTCCTTTATCAAGGGGAACTCCCCAATCTCTGCTCAAACAAAAATCCCTTTTAACGCTTTTCTGCCACTTTTTCTTAACG
>JAKSMO010000072.1 GCA_024400545.1 Bacteroidales bacterium
TACGACAGTTTAGCAAACTGTTGGTTTCAGCCACTCACCCACCTCTCCGTAGCTGTTCGATTTCTACTCAAAAACCTATGTTTTCTTTCTGCGAAATCGAGTGCAAAATTACGAACTTTTTTTGAATTACACAAAAAAAACTTCACTTTTTGCACAAATCAGCTAATAATTATTTTCTATTTGCTTGATTCTTAACGCCATCAATTTTGCGCTGAATTTCTTCCTGATTGCCTAAGAAGAAGTCTTTTTTGAGGTTCATCTGGTCGTCAAACTCAAAAATATAGGGTACAGCGGTAGGAATATTGAAGCCGATAATTTCCTCGTTGCTCATGCCCTTGAGGGTCTTCACGATACCGCGCAGACTGTTGCCGTGAGCCACCACGAGCACCTCGTCGTTGGTCTCAAAAGCCTTGAGGATGGTGCCTTTGTAGTAGGGCATCAGGCGGTCGATTGTGTCGCACAGTGCCTCGGTAGCGGGCAGGTCCTTGGGGTCGATGCCGGCATAGCGGGGGTCATTGAGGGGGTTGCGGGGATCGTCGGCCTCCAGTGCGGGGGGCTGAACGTCGAAACTGCGACGCCACTGCATCAGTTTCTCCTCACCATATTTCTGCTTGGTCTCAGCCTTGTTGGCACCCTGCAGCGCACCATAGCTCTTCTCGTTCAGGCGCCAGCTCTTCTCCACGGGCAGATAGTCCATGTTCATGGCGTCGAGGATCTGGTTGAGGGTCTTGACGGCACGTTTCAGGAAGGAGGTGTAGCACTGGGTGGGGCGGTAACCCTCGTCCTTCAATAAGCGACCTGCCATGTAGGCTTCGCACTGTCCAAAGGGAGTAAGGTCGACATCGGTCCAACCGGTAAAAAGATTCATTTTATTCCATTCACTTTCGCCGTGGCGAACTAAGATAAGTTTTTTCATTGCTAGAAAAATTCTTGATTATTAATAACAAATTATTATTTTCTAAAGATTCCCTCTTTAAGGACCCCTTTATAAGAGAGTATAACGAGGACTATGCCACTCAGGATAAAAGGTATGCTGAGCCATTGCCCCATATCCAGCATCATGCCTTTTTCGAAAGCCACCTGCTCTTCTTTTACAAACTCGATAAGGAAACGTATGCCAAAAAGGGCGATGAGCCAATAACCGAAAAGGCGACCGTTGTGCAGTTTGCCTTGCTTTTTGCGATAAACAAAGATACAGGCAAGGAAAATGATAAGGTAGCTGAATGACTCATACAGCTGGGTGGGATGTTTGGGCACCGTTTCGTGGTTGCGCTCAAAAATAAAGCCCCAGGGCAGCGAGGTCTCAACGCCGTAAATTTCGGAGTTGAAGAGATTGCCCAGGCGGATAAACATGCCGGCTAAGGCCACAATGATTACCAGGCGGTCCAGCAGCCACCAGCCGTTCATCTTATATTTGCGGCAGAAGAACCAGATAGCAATCAGAATGCCTATGGCTGCACCATGGCTGGCAAGCCCTTGATAGCCTATAAATTGACCGGTGGCCAAATTGATAGGAAGGATGATCTCGAGCCAGTGGTCGGCAGTGAGAAAATAGTCGGGCTCATAAAAGAGGCAATGTCCCAAACGTGCACCAATGAGCACCGCTAGGAACATCCACACAAATAAGGAGTCGAGATACTTGATTTCCACTTTCTCGCGTGAGAACATCTTATTGAGGATTAAGTAGCCCAAGAAGAAAGCCAGCAAGAAGCCAAAAGAATAGTACCGCAAGCCAAAAGAGCCCAGGTGAACAATTACCGGATCGACATTCCAATTGATAAAATCGAGCATCATGGTTTAGGAAAATTATGTATTCGCTGAAAGTGATTGGTGAACTGTGATGAGTGAACAGGCCATTCAATTGTCCGATCACCGATCACAGTCCACTATTTCACTAATACTTTTATTTTGCGTAGTTTACGGCGCGTGTTTCGCGGATCACAGTAACCTTGATCTGGCCGGGGTAGGTCATCTCGTTCTGGATCTGGCGGGAAAGGTCGTAGCTGAGCTTGGTGGCTTCGGCATCGTTCACCTTCTCGGCGCCAACAATCACGCGCAGCTCACGGCCGGCCTGGATGGCGTAGGTCTTCACCACTCCGGGATAGGTCATGGCCATATCCTCAAGTTTCTTCAGGCGGTTGATGTAGGCCTCAACCACCTCGCGGCGAGCGCCGGGACGTGCGCCACTGATGGCGTCGCAAACCTGGATGATGGGGGCGATAAGCGAGGTCATCTCGGTCTCGTCGTGGTGCGAGCCAATGGCGTTGCATACGTCGGGATGCTCTTTGTACTTCTCGGCCAGTTTCATGCCAAAGATTGCATGGGGCATCTCGGGCTCGGTTTCAGGCACCTTACCAATATCGTGGAGCAGACCGGCACGCTTGGCCAGTTTGGGGTTCAGGCCCAGTTCGGAAGCCATGGTGGCTGCCAGGTTGGCCACCTCGCGGGAGTGCTGGAGCAAGTTCTGACCGTAGGATGAGCGATATTTCATACGGCCCACCATGCGCATCAGCTCATGATTCATGTTGTTGATGCCAAGGTCGATACAGGTGCGCTTGCCCACTTCGGCAATCTCTTGCTCGATCTGTTTGCGGGTCTTGGCCACCACCTCCTCGATACGGGCGGGATGGATACGGCCGTCGGTAACCAGCTTGTGCAAGGAGAGACGTGCGATTTCGCGGCGCACGGGGTCGAAACCGCTCAGGATGATGGCATCGGGCGAGTCGTCGATGATGACCTCCACGCCGGTGAGCGATTCGAGGGCACGGATGTTGCGGCCTTCGCGACCAATAATGCGGCCCTTCACCTCCTCGTTCTCAAGGTTAAAAACGCTGACAGTGTTTTCAACGGCGGTCTCGGTAGCAGTGCGCTGGATAGACTGGACAACAATTTTCTTGGCCTGTTCGTTGGCCGTGATTTTTGCTTCCTCCACGATATCCATAATGGTGGTGGCTGCTTCCGACTTAGCCTCTTCGGTCATCATCTCAATAAGATGATCCTTAGCCTCATCGGCAGTCATGCCAGCTATATGCTCAAGTTTCTCGATACTCTCGGCATACACCTTTTCTACCTCGGCCTGGCGTTTGCGGAGCACCTCAATCTGATTGTTGAGGTTTTCGCTTACCTGCTTCAGTTCGTCGCTCTTTTTCTGCAGGTCGCCAACCTTTTGGTTGAGGGTGTTCTCGCGCTGCTTGAGCTTGTTTTCCTGTTCGCGGATGGCAGCGTTTCTTTCATTCACATGTTTGTCGTGCTCACTTTTCATCTGCAGGAATTTCTCCTTGGCTTGGAGAATTTTTTCCTTCTTGATTACTTCGCCTTTTTCCTCGGCATCCTTGAGGGCTGCTTCGGCATTGTGGAGTGTTTGCTGACTCTTGGCGAGCAGCTTTTCGCTCATTATCTTAGTGGCCACCAGTATTCCGGCAGCAGCACCAACGATAATGCCAATGATAATGTAAACTGCTATCATAGTGTGTGTTAAAAGTGTTTTTAGGGGGAACGGACGCAACGTCAAAAAGGGTCTTTCAGTTCAAAAGAAGTAAAAAATCCTGCACTCAGCCCTCCGGGAGTTATGATAAACTCTGTACTGTTAAGATTTGAGTGCCGGGTGTCTCAGCCATACAACCTACCCACCCATGAGCTTTCTCGGTTTGTAAATGGTGTTGAGTTTACAAACTGTTTTGGGCCAAATGCAGGATAACTTTTATAGTATCAAGTCGCTGGCTGGTCTTATATGGCGATCTTTTTTCTCGCCATTGCCATACGCAGGATCATGCTACAAGTCAAACATTGGTGTCGAGCAACTTGTTAATATCGGTGAGCCGTGAGGCCAGCTTGGTGTCGGCAAACTGCAGTCGGTCCTGCAGTTCCAACAATTGCGTAATCTGTGTCAGGGCTACCATTGCCAACAAATCCTGGCGGTCGTTATAGGCGTATTTCTTGCCGTAACTCCTAGCTTGAGTATCGATAACCTCGGCGGCTTTGCGCAGAAACTGCTCAGAGTCGGGGCTGACCTTCAATCTATACGGGCGGTCTAATATATGCACTGTTGCGGGGAGTTCGTTCATTCAATTGTTGCCTTTCTATCCGTAAGAGTCTCATCGTGTGGATTCAGCTGTGCCGATAGGGTCACACACAACGCCGTTACTCTTATTTTGCTTCAGTCTTGTTGATTAATAACAAAGTTTTATCTATGCTTCGAATCAGTTGATTGATCTTAAGTTTAATCTCTGCAGAATCGCCCTTTTGAGTCAGTGCGTTCCCGAGTTTTATTATTGTTTGTTGTTCTTTTAAATTGTTAATTACTATATTATTGTTATCTATCTCTTTTTGTAGCTGCTGGCATCGCTCTGTCAATTCAGCCTCCACAGTGCGCAGCCGGTTGTTCTCTTCAATCAACTTGCGTACCTTCCATTCAATCTCTGCTACTGTGTTTTCAAAATCGAACATTACAATACTATGTTTTGCACTACAAAAAGCACTGCAAAAATACGAATAAATTTTAAAATACACAAAAAATAATTCATTATTCTTTGTCATATACTCGCAACCAATTAATTATCACGTTACAGTATATTTCTATTTGTACCTTTACTCCAAAACATCAACCACTCTAATAAATCGCACCGGCAAAACAGCAGTGCGATTTTGCAAAGATATTATAACAAAAATCGATTTATATTGCATCACGACATCCCGTGCATCGGAGTCGGAGTCCCAATTCGCTGCCCCGGTGGAGCAGCATCAAGAGCCCGGTACCATACCTGCTTCGTTCATCCTACGCTCATTATACCCTATTCATTCTATATCTACACTATATTTGTCCCATTCCATGAAAGGGATGAATATGGTATTAATATAGTATAACTAAGGTAAAACAAGTGGAGCCACAGTGGAGCTTGGGTGGTGCTGATGGGGTCGTGTGGCACAAAGCGCCCCCAGCTTGCGGAGCCGGGGGCGCTTAATTTTGTGCAATGAGGAAGGCCTATTCTTTCACCAGCTTCAGGGTGTGGGAGCCCTGTGGGGTGTGGATCTGCACGAGGTAGCTGCCTTGGGGCAGGTCGGAAAGGTCGAGGGCGTTGGTGTGGCGGAAGGAGGCAGCGGGGCGGCCGGTCATGTCGATGATTTCGACGGAGAGCGCGGGCTCGTCAAGGCCGAGGATCTGCACCTTGCCGGCGGTGGGGTTGGGCAGGAGTGCCAGGCGGGGAGAGTCGGCGGGGTCGATGCCCACGTCAGTTCTGTGCTCGGGGCAGAGGGTTATGGGGTCGCACCAGGGGCTGTAGGCCTCGCGGCGGCCGCCGCAGAGGGCGCGGAGGCGGAACAGGTAGCACCTGTCGTCGGGCAGGGCTATGGTGGCCGTGGTGCTGTCGGTTTCCAGTATGGTGGCGTTGTCCCAGCTGCCGCCTTCGGGCATGTAGGCCAGCTCGTAGCCGGCCTGGCCGTAGCGGCTGCGCCAGAAGAGTGTGGCTGTCTGGTGGGCAATGCTGTCGCCCCACAGCGAGTCCGCCTGGGGGCAGGGCTTGATGCGCGAGTCCAGCGTGGAGTCGTAGAAGAATGTCATGACGCTGGCATCCTGGTAGTTGCCCAGGAATATGCTGTCATAGACGCGCGGTTCTTCACCCTTCTCTCCACGGAATATCCAACCGTTGCTGGTCGCAGAAATGTTATACACGCAAATCCTACCTGCATAGTGTATTGGGAATATTTTTGTCACAGCCTTTGTGTGTTTGTTAATCTTGCACACTTCAGTCTTTCTCAGCAAATCGAAATTTGCATGCATAATGATTTCGTCGTTGATAAGCAAAAAATCACCTTCAGTACTTATGTTGGAGGAATCAAGAAGATAGAAATCGACAGGGTCACCAGTCACTCTGTTGTAGCTGGTGGTTAGATTAAACTCAATTTGTGGGTGAGAAATGGGAATGGTATGAGCAGAATCTAAGAAGGTGTTAGCATAGCTTGCGGTGCAATTGGTGTAAACATTATTTTTGTCTAAGGCAAGACCACCGACGCCTGGGCCGAAGTTATAAGCGCCTCTGTTGCGGGAGCCGGTATATATCTGCTGCGTCCATAGTACATCGCCATCCGTATTGAGCTTTATCAGAAAAGGCATCAAATAAAAATCTTTTATGTTCGTTACAGTCAAGTAGTGAGCGGAATCTATAAAGATGGTGGCGGTAAAAGAGTCCGTATCAGCGACGATTTCTCGAAGAGAATAGCCATCGTCGTCTTTGAAATGTCCATTGACATATAATTCGTCGCCATCTACCACCACATGTTCAAAGAATAGTTTGGCAATGTACCTTCTTGGATAGGGGCTGGCAATGCTGTCTATCATAAATCTTTTGTTGACAAGGCTCCATGTGCTGTCAAATTTGAAGTACATAGCATTTGAATTATATGGTTCATTAGGTTTCATACCCAATTGATATTTCCTATTTGTATCGTTATCAACAATAATATATGACCTTAACGATGAGTCTTCGACGAAGTTTTCGCTACATGTGAAAATATGGATATTTTCATCTTTGTCGATGACAAAACGTCCCTGGTTAAAGCCCCACCGCAATGGGGCCAATATTCCTGCAAATCCTCCATAGAGTTGAACTTCATGAGTGTCGAGTCGATTCCCGTCCAAATCGAATGTTACAAAATATGTATTACTTATATAACCGATACCATAGGGGACCGTCCTCATAGGGGGAATGAGCATTGTGTCGAAAAAGAAGAACCAATTGCCATAAGACTTTACCCAATCATTATCAAAGGCGATGGTTATTTTATTGTCCTTCACGACCATGTTCCACGGGATGCAACCACAGTAAAAAGCTCCGCGAGCGCACTTGCACCATAATATATTACCAGCCGTATCAATCTTGGCCAGAAAGACCCCGTAGCCATCACCCCGAGGATATCCTGGCATCGAATCTATCGGGCAAATGTATGGTCCGTCCTCGCCAAGTCGTGCATCCGAGCCGCACCGTCCCCACATGTAGGTGTTACCCGCACTGTCGATATAGGAGTCCACAACCCTATCAACTAGGCCACCACTCCCAGGAAAGGATTGTCCTTCAGCCCACTTGCCCCAGCGAAATCCATGCTCTTGGGCTTGGGCACTGCCCGCCAGCATCCCGCAGACGAGCAGGGCAATGGAGATAATAGATTTGATACTTTTGTGTGATTTCATAGTCTATATGTTTTGGGAATTTGTTGGAGGATTGGCCTTTGCGACAAAGCCGTGCGGCACAAGTCCTCCAACAAATTATTGGTGAATATTATTTTTTAATCAGTTTGAGATACTCCTGTCTGTCCGACACCGACACCACCTTGACGATGTAGCTGCCTTGGGGCAATAACGAAATGTCAAAGCGGTCTGACGATTCGGCTGAAAGCACTTTCTGCCCATGCATCGTGAACACTTCAATCAGAGAGATATCGTCCTTGGGCAAGTTAGTCCTTCCCACCACTCTGACTGCGCCGGTGGCGGGGTTGGGTTCAAGTCTGAATGCATTTTCTCTTTCTTTGGCAGTGGTGCGCTCAATATCCGTAGGGGCTTTATGCCCTTCTTGTTCATTGAGCAATAGGCATGCCTGCCACAAATTGCTATAGGGGTCGCACGCCGTGGCCATGCAGATCTTGCCGTCATCGCAGCAGAGTATATGGAAACAGAACTCGGTGCTGTCAACCACTAGCTGTGTGATCAAGCCGTAGTCCGCCATCAGCAAGCCTGCATATTTAGAACCGACAAAGCCGCCGTCGATTATCTGGCCTTGGTCGCACCAAACGGATAGCACATTTCCCGAGATGGTGGGGAACGACAGTTCGAAATTGAAGAATGCCGACTGGTTTGGGGCACTGAGCATTGTGTCAAGGACGAAGGTGGAGGTGACGCTCGTTGAGCAGGTGTTGGGCTGGGCACAGTCCATCCAGTCGGAGAGGTTAACCACGAAAGAGCCCACATACTCACCGCTGCAGGTCATGAAGAAAACGAAAGAACTGGGTGCGGAAAAGTCGTAATGAATGTCGATTGTGGCCTCCTGGCATTCGCCAGGATTCAGCACCAAAGGAATACCCGAGGTGACCGAAGCCGCAGTGGGCAATATCGGAGCAATATTGTCGATACACACTGGGTCGGAGGTACGGTTGCAGATGGTGACGGTGACTTGATACAGCAAAGCGCAATTGTCCGGCGTGCACCCCTTTTTCGATACGTAAGCCCAAACCAGAGGGGTGAAGATGGGCTCGGTTTGGGCCGTGCATCCTCCAGATTCGATTGTGAGTCTCGGAGATATGGTTGAACAACCGTTGCCATAGTCGGAAATAAAGAGATGATAGTCGCCATCGGATGGGATTTTTAGCTGCTTTGGGCTTGGGGGAAACATATCATTGTCAATTGGATTGTTGTTGTAGAGCCAATCCCAGGGGAGTGGTGTGTGGATGCCCAAGGTGTATAATGGAAGTTCGGTGGGCATGGCGTTTCTGTCGATACAGTAGCATCCGGTCAGCAAGCCGTCGAAGTTTGGGGCTTCGGGAATTAGGATGGTGGCGCCCTGCGACCTGCAGCCTGTGGCGGTGTCGATATAGTATGCGCCGGCAGGGCCGTCGGTAAAATAGAACGCTTCGGTGCCCACGGTGCCATTGCTCCAGAGCAGGCGCTGGCCAGAAGAGGAGCATAGCTGCGCGGGGCCTTCGGTGATGCATGGATTGCCACAGAATTCCAAACTAGGAGCCGGCGGAGTGGGGTGGACAAGGACGTGCGCCGTGTCGGACGCGGTGCAGCCATTGCTGTCGGTTATCTGTAGCACCAGCTGGTAGGTGCCGGGGTCGGCGAGCCGATAGCTGAAATTGGGGGTGGTGGCAGTGCCGCTGATGCCGTTGGAGTTGGTGATATGCCACAGGTAGGTGTAGTCCGGGCCTATGTCGCCAACAAACTCGGCCACCTCGTTCTGGCAGTAGGCGCTGTCGCACAGGATGTCCACAAACAGTCTGTTTGGGTATGCAATATTGAGTTCAACCTGCTTTCGGCACTGCTCATCGATGCTGGTGATATCCACTATATAGGTGCCAGCCTCGTAAACGTTAGCTAAGTAATGACCATCGAACCGACTGCAGGGATGCCAGATATAGTTATTGTTATCATTTGTGGTTGCAATAACAGCACTGTCTCCCGGACAAATTGGATTAAAGAAGGGCCACAATGGATAGTTGTCCAAATGATTATTCACAACAAATGTAAGGTAGGAATCTGTAATGGAACATCCATTTCGGTCAGTGACAGACAATGTGACACTGGATTGTCTGGCACCGTCGTACACATGGTCAATTCCATTGCCGAAATTCCAGTAGCCGTCGCCAAAGTTCCACATATAGGTCAGCCCCTCACCTGTGGCGTCGGCAAGGAAGATGAAGGCGGTGTGTTCGCACATGTGGTCACGAACATAGAGGTTTTGGATTGCGGGCTGCGCATCGAAATGGAAGAGGGTGTCAATGTAACAATCGGGGTTGTTGTCGAATACGATATGCACCATGTACCAGCCGGTGTCGGCAATGGGAATGCTGACCGAGTCTGTTCCCGTCTGCGGCGCAGGAGTAAAGCCGGTTGTTCTCTCGGTCGCGATGGCGTAGATGTCTAAGGGCGATGCGTCGTCGCGCTGCCCGCTCACCACAAGGTGGTTGTGGCAGTCGTTCCGCAACCGGACATAGATTGCCTGATAGATGGTGTCGTAGATGGTGTAGTAAAAGCAGGAGTCGCCAACGGACCACCGTGCTGTGATCGAAAACGCACCTGTATCGGGAATCATCAGTCTTTGGCTGGCATTAACTATCTTGTAGTGATAGTTGCTGTCGCCCTGTCTCAGGGTGATGTCGAACGGATAGGTCAGGCCATAGCAGAGATTATTGATATAGGCGATGTTGTAACACGTGGTGACAATGCCGAACGCAGGTTTTTTGTATGTGCAGCCCCCTGGGCTACTGGCAGTGTGAGCGAACTTCTTTGTGCAACCGCAGGTGGTGTCGGTGACGATGCACCAATAATCGTCGGGCGTGGCCGCAATGCTGGGCGTGGTGTCGCCTGTCATCCAAAGGAATGTGCAGTTTCCATCACCACCAGGCAGCACTACTGACAGGGAATCCTCGGTTGTGTTGATATTGAAATACATATTAGGGAGTGACGGGCAAGGAGTGACGGCTATTGAAGTGTCGGTATCGCACCCGTATTTCGATACATAGTGCAGGTGCACAGTGTGCTGGTCAGTGTCATAAAAGGTGAATCTTGCCACAGAACCATACACAAGGTTGCGGGCGTTGTTGTCTGTCCACCAATAAGTCTGTGCCGGGTCGGCATCAGCGGGATTGGAGACAGCGAAGGTTGCCGGTTCCCCGGCACAGATAGAGTTGTGTGTAATGTCTGGAGGATCAATCTCGCCAATCCGCACATAGGCGGTGTCGTTCCGTTCAGTGTGGCAATAGACCCGCTTGAGGACGAGCATGACGGTGAATGGAGGATTGTTGGAGTAGTTGGCCATCAGGGTGACGGTTGCGTTGAGGTGGCTGCCCTGTACCGACAGTGCGCCGGCGGGGTAGGCCTTCCACTCATAGAGCACATCGTTGCCGGACTGGTCGCGCAGCTTGTCGAGCGTGATGGTCTGGCCCTGGCATACTCTGATGAGGCTGTCGTATGGCCAGTCGGCTATTCGGAAGGGTGCCACGTGATAGGTCGTGGCTTCCGACTGGCATCCGGTCCGGCGGTTGACCTGATACACCTTGATGTCGTCAACGGTTTGGCCGAAGGTGATGTTGGCCTTGTTGCCGACATGGGTGTGGGTGGTCCCGTCTATCGTCCACTCCCAGAGGATATGGTAGTCGGTGCTGCTGGGGGTGGCGGAATATTCGGCCGTGAATCCCGGGCAGATGGTGTCGGGGCCCGAAATCGCAGTGGGTGCCGGCGGGTTGCCTTTTACATTCACGGTGGCCATAGCCTCGGAGCAGTAGTTTCGGTTACTGGCTCGGATGACGAATATGCCAATGGTGTCAAACGTGTAGGATAGCGCAGGTGCGGTAACGGTGTGGATGGTACTGTCGTTCAGTTGGATAGTCCAAAGGCTGGGCGAGGAAGTATTGGCGGAGAACGAGGAATTGGCCCCAACACATATTTCTTTGGAAGGAGGTGTTATGGACAATGGGTCTTTTACAACGATTTCTTTGGTGACGGTGTAAGGGCCGCAGCCAAGGAAACTGCAAGAATAGGTGGCAGTAATGGTATATGCTCTGTGCTGCTGTGGAATGATTGTCAGATTGTTGTTGTCGGCGGAATAGTAAATGCCAGTTGACGGGGTCACGCTCCAAGAATATAGGGTGGCTCCCCAGAGGGGGAGAGAGAAAGTATATTCGTTGTTGAGGCAAAGAGTGTCAGGCCCATTGATGCTGACGTTGTCGGATATTATAGGGATTTTGATGCTCTTGCGCGATTTGCAACTGCAGTCGCAACTGCTACCGTCGAGACAGAGTGTGCCAAACCCGCTTTCGGGAGCATCCCACAGGACAGTGACAACGGGGCTGTGTTGGGGACTCGTAATGGTGCCGTTCTGGACACTCCAAAGATAGTCGGAGCAATCGGGGTTGAAGATGGAATAGGTGTGCTGCGAGTGAGCGCAAGCCGTGCCAAAACAGGAGAGCTCCAAAGGACAGCTTTCGTTGACAATGAGTTGAATTACCACTTCGTCGTAGCAGCCACACTCGTTATATACTCGATGGGTAATGGTGTGTTTGCCGGGATTTCTGGCAACAAAGGAGATGGATTGGCTGTTGTAGTCACCATAAGGTGTATGCCAGAAATAATCGACGATGGGTTGGTCTGACGAAGTGCTGTTATCGACAAACGAGAGGGTGTCGCCGTCGCAGGCCTCAATCCATATGGAGTCAGGGTTGTTGACATCCACGATGTAGTTTGGAATGGATATGATACCGGCAATGGGCTTATCCTTTAAGATGACCTGAATTTGGCTGAAGCAAACAGTGCTATCGGGTAGCAGAGCTTCCACACTTACCATGCCGCTGTAGTCATCGCCCCAGGTGACGTGGCAAGTAGTGGAGTCGTCGCTGAGTAGAAAAGTGCCACCGGCCACTGCCCACCGATAGCTGATGGCGGAAGAGGAAAGGGCTCGATAGCTCACAGTATTGCCACGGCAAGCACTAACTACGGAGAAATTAGGGGCCTGTTTATTTGAGATACAGAGATTGTTCCCTTCTGGCAGAACGACTAAGTCGCATGCATGTTGGGCAATGCCTGGGGAGGCACAGCCCAATAGGGCGACAAACAAAAGAATTAGTTTTTTGATCATATATAGTCTGTGTTTAAGGTTGTCCTATTTGTTTATTGGATGGCTAACAATACCTCTCCTATCTCATGGGAAGGAGCAGATGCAGAGTTGTGGATAAGCTTAGTTGCTTAGCTGTTGCGACAACAACTAAGCAACTAAGCCGTGCGGCCTATTCTTTTACCAGCTTCAGGGTGTGGGAGCCTTGGGGGGTGAGGATCTGCACGAGGTAGCTGCCGTTGGGCAGGTCGGAGAGGTCGAGGGAGTTGGTGTGGCGGAAGGAGGCAGC
>JAKSMO010000073.1 GCA_024400545.1 Bacteroidales bacterium
TGGATTGTTTTGGGGTTTAGTTCTGAGCAGCAGCTTTCTGAAGAGCTTCGATGCGAGCGTTGATGGGCTTGAGGTCATCGTACATCTCGAGGCGAGCGTAAACGGTCTTCAGAGCGTTGAGGCAGTTGTAGAGGTTGGAACGGTTGATACCTTTACCTTCTTCATCAAGGCCATCGATGTAAGCGATTGCGGCATTGAAGTAAGGCATGGACTGGCGGAAGAGTTCTTTGGACTCGTCGAGGTATTTCTCGTAGAGACCGGTCTCATCGTCTGGGGGAACGTTGTTGGCCTCGGTCAGTTTGTCAACAGCGCGGTTGTAGAGCATGATGCCCATACCATTGTTGGCGAGGAACTGAGTGGGCAGAGTGGTAAGAGACTCTTTGTACTTAGCTTCGGCATTGGCATAGTCGGCAGCAGCTTCATATACAGCACCTGCGGAAGCAAGAATCTGAGCGTGGGTGGCGGGCTTGTCCTGAGTTTTCTCAAGGGCCTTGTTGATTTCGGCTGCACCCTGCTCCATGTTGCCTTTGAGCATGTAGGCCTCGGCCATCATCATGTTGGCGTTGTAGTCTTCGCTGCAGGATTTGGCGTAGTTCTGAGCAACTTTGATAGCGGCATTGGTGTCGCCAGCAGCTTTATACTGACGGAAGAGAGTGGTGTAAACCAGGTTCTCTTTGGTGTGCATACGAACGAGGGGTTGGAAATATTTGAGGATTGCCTCGTTGTTGTGAGCATTCATAGCGGATTTACCTGCAAGGAGATAGCTCTCGGATGCATATTCCTTCTTGCCTGCTTCGTTGAAGATTTTGATGGACTCTTCGCAGAGGTTCATGCTCTCGTCGTAATTGCCAGCATTGAAAGCGGCGATTGCCTTTTTGTAGTACTCGTTACCTACGAAAGCGAGGATGGTGTTGTTGCCATCGGCATATTCTTTATCGGTATCGAGCTCTTTGCAACGCAGCGCAGCATTTTTGCACTTGTTGAGCCAGTCGGAATCGAGATTGCGATATTTGGACTTGGGGTTGGTGGATTCGCCACCAATCTGACTGTAGATAAGGCCGGCATAGTACCAGGTCTTGGGGTCGTTCTTGGTCTGCTCGTGTTCGCAGGCCGGATCGATAAGTTTTTTAGCCTTGTCGTAGTAGCCGCGGTTTTGAGCCTCACGAGCGCTGGTAACGTTCAGAGACTGGGCGCTTACACCATAACCGATGACAGCGAGGGTCATCATTAAAGCGATCTTTTTCATTTTTTTGTTATTTGTTTAACTGTTTTTATTTTCAATATTTGGTATTGTTTTGTGTGCAATTATTGCAGAGTCACCTCCCCTACTCTTCTGCCGAATTATCGGTTGTGGATTCGGAGTCTTGATTATCAATGATTTCGGTGTTATCTACGTCTTGATGTTCTTCTTCGTTGTCGGTGGGAACTTTGGTGATGGATGCGATGAAGTCTTTGCCTCGCAGATTGATGAGCTTGACACCCTGGGTGTTGCGATGGGCAAGTTTGACATCGGCCACACGCATACGGATGGTAATGCCGGAACGATTGATAATCATGAGGTCTTCTTCGTCGTTGACATTGATGAGGGCAATGACACCACCGGTCTTGTCGGTGACTTTCATGGTCATTACGCCCTTACCGCCACGGTGGGTTTTGCGATATTCGTCGAGGGTGGTGCGCTTGCCAACACCTGTTTCGCTGACAACGAGGATGTTCTCCTCGGGGTTGTTGGAAGTGAGCATGCCGATAACGCAGTCGTCTTCGGGCTCGAGGGTGATACCCTTGTTGCCGGAAGCGCCACGTCCCATTTCACGGAATTCTTCTTCATCGCAACGCATGACTTTACCCTTCTTGGAAGCGATAAGGATTTCGCTCTTGCCGTCGGTGAGACATGCGTCGATGAGTTCGTCGCCTTCGCGGATGCCGACAGCGATGATGCCGTTGGTGCGGGGACGGGAGTATGATTCGAGCGAAGTTTTCTTGACGATACCGTTGCGGGTGCACATTACAATGTAATGGCTCTGCAGGTATTCGGTATCGGTAAGGTTGGCCACGTTCACATAAGCCTTTACTTTATCGTCGGGCTCGATGTTGATCATGTTGAGGATGGGGCGGCCTTTGGCGTTCTTTTCGCCTTCGGGCACCTCGAAAGCACGCATCCAGTAGCACCGGCCTTTCTCGGTGAAGAAAAGCAGGTAGTTGTGGTTGGTGCACATGAAGATGTGCTCGAGGAAGTCTTCGCTACGTACAGAGCTGCCCTTGGAACCTACGCCGCCACGGGTTTGAGCGCGATATTCGCTGAGGAGGGTGCGTTTGATGTAGCCTTTGTGGGAAATGGTGATGACCACTTCGTCGTCGGGGATGGTGTCTTCGATACGGAAGTTGGAGGCTTCGTATTTGATGGCAGTGCGACGGTCGTCGCCATATTTTTCGCGAATTTCAGTGAGTTCGTCTTTGATAACGCCGAAGAGCACGCTTTTGTTGCCAAGGATTTCGCGGCAGCGAGCAATGAAACGGAGTTTCTCGTCGTACTCGTCCTGGAGTTTCTGATGCTCGAGTCCGGTGAGCTGACGCAGACGCATTTCAACGATGGCAGCAGCCTGGAGTTCGGAGAACTGCCAGCGGGTGATAAGGTTTTGTTTGGCTTCGTCGGCAGTCTTGGACTCTTTGATCATCTGAATGATTTCGTCGATGATGTCGATGGCGCGGAGGAAACCTTCCAACAGGTGGGCGCGTTTCTCGGCTTCGGCCATCTCGAACTGGGTGCGGCGGGTGACCACCTCTTCGCGGTGCTCGACAAAGTTGCGGATGATGTCCTTGAGGTTGAGCAGCTGGGGACGGCCATGGACGAGGGCGATATTGTTGACAGCAAATGAGCTCTGGAGCTCGGAAAGTTTATAGAGCTTGTTGAGGATGACGTTGGGGACGACATCGTTGCGGAGGTAATAAACAACGCAGATGCCGTTTTTGTTGGAGTGATCCTGAATGTCGGTGATGCCGGCAATCTTGCCTTCTTTGACGAGTTGTGCCTGGCGCTTGATCATCTCGCTCTTGTTAACGCCGAATGGGATATTGTGAGCAACGATGATATTGCGGCCTTTGTTGTCTTCTTCGATAGTGGTATCGGCGCGCAGCACGATGCTGCCACGGCCGGTGGTGTAAGCGTCCTGTACGCCTTTGTAGCCATAAATGGTGCCGCCGCCGGGGAAGTCGGGGGCTTTGACGTACTGCATGAGTTCTTCGATGGTGATATCGTTGTTGTCGATATAAGCGATGCAACCGTCAAGTACTTCGCGGAGGTTGTGGGTGGGCATATTGGTAGCCATACCTACGGCAATACCGCTGGAGCCATTGATGAGCAGGTTGGGCACACGGGTGGGAAGAACGGTGGGCTCTTCGCGCTCGTTGGAGAAGGTGGGCATCATGTCCACGGTGTCCTTCTTGATGTCGGCCAGCATGTCGTTGGCGATTTGCATCATACGACATTCGGTGTAACGCATAGCTGCAGGGCTGTCGCCATCAATGCTACCAAAGTTACCCTGGCCGTCAACGGTGGGATAGCGCATGTTCCATTCCTGAGCCATGCGGACTAAGGCACCATAAACCGAGGAGTCGCCATGGGGGTGGTACTGACCCAGCACCTCACCTACCACGGTAGCGCATTTGTGATAAGGTGTGTTGTAATACAAGCCCTTGTCGTTCATGGCATAGAGAATGCGGCGCTGAACAGGCTTCAGGCCGTCACGAACATCGGGCAGCGCACGAGACACGATAACCGACATGGCATAGTCGATATATGCACTCTTCATCGTGGTTTCGATGTCAACGCGCGTGATTTTTTCGTTTCCAGAAATCATCTTATATATTATATATTATTGTTTATCAATTATAAAATGCAAATTTGTTTTTGCATTGAATTTACAAAGATACGTTTTTTTTCAGAAATAGACAAAAATGGGGATGAAAAAGTTGTTTTTTTAGAAAAAAAAGGTGTCATCATAGGGTGAGAATCAGCCGTTGAAAAGCACTTGATGGGAGATAAACAAAGTGATGTTGAAAATATTGTTGGAGGGTGGGTTGTTATTCGCATATTTTATAGTAATTTTGCATTTCAAATATTGTTTATGGAACCAAGATTAACAGAACATGCACAGCAGGCTCTCGCAAACGGACACGATGAGGCTATTCGCTTGAAAAACGGAGCGATGGGTGTGGAACATCTCTATCTCGGAATCATGCGCCAGAACGATTGTTCGGCCACTCAGATGCTGATAAATCTTCATGTGGATTTGCAGGCTGTAAAGTCGAAAATAGAGAGCACCATCGGCCAAATGGACAGCGATATCCGATATAGTGTGGATAGTGAGATTCCGATGCTGCGACAAACGGAAAAGATTTTACGCCTCAGCTTTTTGGAGAGCACCCGATTGAAGTCGAAAGAGATTCACACCATTCACATCATCCTGGCTATTTTGCAGGAGGGTGAGAATATGGTGGCACAGCTACTCAAGCAGTATGGCGTGGATCACGACAGTTGCATTAAGTATTTGCAAAGCCAAGGCTCGTTGCCATCGGCTGCCACACCAAGCGATTACTCCTCTCCCCTATCCGATTTTAAATCACAGACTAGCGAGGATGATAACGACGACCCATGGGCTGACCCTGACGAGTATAGGAATAATGCCTCCAGTCGGGCCTCGTCCAATGCTTCGTCCAAATCGGACAACAAGACTCCGGCTTTGGAGAACTTTGGCCGCGATCTTACCAAGATGGCCCAAGGTGGCAAGCTAGACCCCATTGTGGGACGTGAGAAAGAATTGGAGCGTATTGCTCAAATCCTGTCGCGACGTAAGAAGAACAATCCTATTTTGATTGGTGAACCCGGCGTGGGCAAGAGTGCCATTGCCGAAGGTTTGGCGCTACGCATCGTTGAAGGCCGTGTGCCCCGCACTTTGTATGGGAAGCGTGTTATTTCGCTTGATCTGGCTTCATTGGTGGCCGGTACCAAATATCGTGGCCAGTTTGAGGAACGCATGAAAGCGATACTTAACGAGTTGGAACAGAATCCCGACATCATCATCTTTATTGATGAGATTCACACCATTGTGGGTGCTGGTAGCGCCAGCGGATCTTTGGATGCTTCCAATATGTTCAAGCCCGCTTTGGCCCGTGGCGGAATACAGTGCATAGGCACTACCACGCTTGACGAATACCGTCAGTATATTGAAAAAGATGGTGCGTTGGAGCGTCGTTTCCAGAAGGTGCTGGTGGAAGCCACTACCCCCGAGGAGACATTGCAGATTTTGCAGAAGATTAAGGTTAAATATGAGGACCACCACCTGGTGCAATATACCGAAGAGGCTTTGAAGGCATGTATTTCGCTTACAGAACGTTATGTGAGCGATCGTGTGCTGCCCGACAAGGCCATCGATGCCTTGGACGAAGCAGGTGCCAGGGTACGAATTTCCCAAGTAAAAGTGCCGGAAGACATTATTGCCCTTGAAGGCGAAATAGCCCGCATTGAGAAATTAAAACGTGAGGTTTTGAAGCAAAAAAGCTACGGCGAGGCTGCCGAATATCGTGACCAGGAGCGTCAACTACGCAGCAAGTTAGAGCAACGTCAGTTAGAGCTTGAGGAGCAGGACCGCCAAAACCGTGTTCAGGTAACCGAACAAGATGTATCGGATGTGGTGGCTATGATGACAGGGGTGCCTGTGCAGCGCATTGCTCAAAACGAGGGTCAGCGCCTGCTGGTGATGGAGAAGGAACTGCAGGGCTCGGTGATTGGTCAGGATAACGCCATTGCCCAAGTGAGTAAGGCCATACGCCGCAATCGTGCTGGCCTAAAGGATCCCAATCGCCCCATTGGCTCGTTTATCTTTTTGGGTCCCACTGGTGTCGGCAAAACTTATCTGACTAAAATTCTGGCCAAGTATCTTTTTGATAGTGAGGCTAACATGATTCGCATCGACATGAGCGAATATATGGAAAAATTTGCCGTTTCGCGTCTCATTGGTGCGCCTCCGGGTTATGTGGGTTACGAAGAAGGTGGCCAGCTTACCGAAAAAGTGCGCCGCAAACCCTATTCTATCGTATTGCTTGATGAGATTGAAAAAGCGCATCCCGATGTATTTAATGTGCTGCTTCAGGTGTTGGACGATGGTCAGCTGACTGACGGCCTAGGCCGTAAGGTTGATTTCAAGAATACTATCATCATCATGACTTCCAATATCGGCTCCCGCCAACTGAAGGAGTTTGGCACAGGTGTGGGATTTAGTACCGCAGCACGCGAGGCCGAGCTTGATGCGATGGAACATGCCGTGATTGAAAAAGAAATGAAGAAGAAATTTGCTCCAGAGTTTCTTAATCGTATTGATGACATTGTGTATTTCAATAGTCTGAAACGTGAAGATATTCACAAGATTATCGATATTGAGTTGAAGGGATTGTTCAATAGAGTGAAAGGTATGGGCTATAGTATTGATTTAGACGATGCCGCCCGCGACTTTATTGTGAAACATGGTTGGGATGAACAGTATGGCGCACGCCCTCTTCGCAGAGCCATCCAACGTTATATCGAAGATGACTTGGCCGATGAAATCATTAAGGCTGAGCTGCAGATGGGCGATACCATCCATATTACGATTGCCCAAAACGAAGGCGAAGATGAGAAGATTGTCTTTGCGATAGAAAAGGCCGAGAAGATGTTGCCTCCTGTTGAGGAATAAACTTGTTCTTTGGTTTTTCCTAAAACAAAAAAATGCGACCCGCTGAAGCAGGTCGCATTTTTTATATTAAGAAAAGTCAACGACTATTTCTCAGCGGGCCATACGGGCTGGAGATTACGATCGCCATAAGCGTCGTCGATCTTGCTGATGGTGGGCCAGTACTTATCGTCGTGCTCTAAGGGGAAGGCAGCAACCTTACGGCTGTAAGGATAGTTCCATTCCTCGGCGCAAACCACCTGCATGGTGTGAGGAGCGTTGGCGATGGGGTTGTTGTGCTCGTCCATCTTGCCAGTCATGATATCGTCGATCTCCTGACGGATAGCGATAAGAGCGTCGCAAAGGCGATCGAGTTCGCTAAGAGGCTCACTCTCGGTGGGCTCAACCATAAGGGTGTTGTGAACGGGGAATGCCACAGTGGGAGCGTGGAAACCGTAGTCGTCCAAACGGCGAGCGATATCGCCTACGCCAACTTTCAGGCTGAACTCGCTGAAATCAACAATCATCTCGTGACCGCACATACCATTCTTGTTGGTGTAGAGAATCTTGTAGTATTTCTGCAAACGAGCGCGGAGGTAGTTGGCATTGAGGATGGCGTGACGGGTAGCTTCGGTGAGGCCGTTGCCACCAAGCATCAGGAGGTAGCCGTAGCTGATGGGGAAGAGCAATGCGTTGCCATAAGGAGCAGCAGCCATGGCGTTACCTTTCTTACCACCCACCTGGAGCTGACCGTGGTTGGGCAAGAAGTCGAGGAGTTTTGCATTGACAGCGATAGGACCAACACCGGAACCGCCACCACCGTGAGGACCTGCAAAGGATTTGTGGAGGTTGAGGTGGCAAACGTCAGCACCCATGTAGCCGGGGCTGGTGAGGCCGATCTGGGCATTCATGTTGGCACCGTCCATATAAACAAGACCGCCAGCATTGTGGATAATATCAACGATTTCGAGGATGCCCTCTTCAAATGCACCGTGAGTAGAAGGATAGGTGATCATGATGCAGGAAAGGTTGTCCTTGTGTTCTTCAACCTTAACTTTCAGATCTTCGATATCAACATCGCCCATCTCGTTGCACTTAACAACAACAACGGTCATACCAGCCTTAGCGGCGGATGCGGGGTTGGTGCCGTGAGCAGAAGCGGGAATCAGGCAAACATTACGGTGTGCATTGCCGTTGTCGATATGGTAGTTGCGGATGACGGTAAGGCCGCTGTATTCGCCAGCAGAACCCGAGTTGGGCTGCAGAGATACACCTGCAAAACCGGTAACGATGGCCAGGAGGTCTTCCATCTCGTTGATAAGCTCGTTCCAACCTTCAGTCTGGTCGGCGGGAGCAAAGGGGTGGATGGCACCGAATTCAGCCCAGCTGAGGGGCAGCATTTCGGCAGCGGCATTCAGCTTCATGGTGCAGCTTCCCAGAGGAATCATAGCGCGGTTGAGGCTGAGGTCCTTCACTTCGAGTTTCTTCATGTAGCGCATCATCTCAGTCTCGCTGTGGTATTTGTTGAAAACGCTGTGGGTGAGATACTCGGTCTTACGGAGCAGGTTTTCGGGCAGAGACATGGGAGCGTGGCAACAGCAGCAGCACTGGAGTTCGTCAGCGGTTTTGCCAGCGGCTTCAGCCAGTACGTTGAGGATTTCCTGGATGTCGGCCTTGCTGGTGGTCTCGTCGATAGAGATACCAATGCAGTCTTCGCAGATATAGCGGAAGTTGATTTCGTGGGTGAGGGCAACGCGCTTCACAACGTCGGTCTTCACAGGGCACTCGAGAGCGAGAGTGTCGAAGAAGGCGCGATTGTGCTGTTTGTAGCCATATTTAGCAGCCTCTTCAGCCAGTTTGGTGGCCATGCCATGGATATTGGCAGCGATTTCGAGGATGCCTTCGGGGCCGTGATAAGCAGCATAGAAACCGCTCATGATGGCCTGCAGTGCAGCAGCGGTGCAGATGTTAGAGGTAGCCTTGTCGCGTTTGATGTGCTGTTCGCGCATACCCAGAGCCATACGCAGAGCGGGATTGCCCTTAGCGTCAACACTCCAACCGATGATACGGCCGGGGAAAGCACGCTTGAAGGTGTCGGTGATAGCGAAGAAGCCAGCGTGAGGACCGCCAAAGCCCATGGGCAGACCAAAGCGCTGAACGCTACCGAAAGCGCAGTCAGCACCCATCTCACCAGGAGTCTTGATCATAGCCAGAGCCATCAAATCGGTGGCCATACCTACGAAGATATTGTTCTCGTGGCACTTGGTGATGAACTCAGTGTAGTCGCAAACCTCACCAAACTGGTTGGGGTTCTGGATCATTACTGCAAAATACTCATTGCCGTCAAAGTTGAAGTCGTTCAGATTGCCGGTAACGATTTCGATATTGCGAGGAGCTGCGTTGGTGCGCATTACATCAAGGGTCTGGGGCAGAAGGCCGTTGTCAACAAAAATCTTGCAGACACCAGCTTTCTGGGCAGCACGACTGCGGCTGCTGTAGAACATCAGCATGCACTCGCCACCAGCGGTAGCCTCATCCAGCAAGCTAGCATTTGCCATAGGCAGGCCAGTCATGTCCACAACCATGGTCTGATAGGTCATCAGAGCTTCCAAGCGACCCTGGCTGATTTCAGTCTGATAAGGAGTGTAGGCGGTGTACCAGCCTGCATTCTCAAACACGTTGCGCTGGATAACAGCGGGGGTGATGGTGTTGTAATAACCCATACCGATGTAGGTCTTGAACAGCTTGTTCTTCTGAGCAAGTGCGCGGCAACGGTTGAGGAACTCGTATTCGTTGATACCGTCGGCAATGGGCATAGGCTCTTTCAAGCGAATGGCAGCGGGAACGGCTTTGTCGATAAGTTCATCCATGGAGCTAACGCCGATTTCTTTCAGCATTTTCTCTTCGTCAGCAGCCTTGGAGACACCATTGTGTCTCGGGGTAAAATTGTTGCTAATCATATTATTAAAAGTGTTTATTATATATTATTTTCCTAATGTTAGAACGAGCAAAGTTACGAATTTTTGTCCAAATAATCAAAAAAAGTTTTCCACAACTCAATTATTCGTTTTTGTCGGTTTGGTTTAAGTCTTTGATTTTTATGCCAAAATAGTGCTGGGCATGCTTGTCGGCCCAACGTTCGGCATATAAGTTTTTGTGTTTGTGCCGACTTATTTTTTCTGCATATACGCTGATCAAACTGGGAAATCCAACTACGGGCAGATAAAGCCACCCCCATATTCGGCTGTCGATAGTATGGCCATATTCGTGCATCAATAGCTGCCCCAAAGAGTACCGTACCTCATATTCAAAATCACGCCCCATGCCGCTAGTCAGCCACACATTCACCATTGCTCCCAGCGACATGCCCATGTTTACCCAATCTCCCCTACCCTGCTGTATCACATACGTTACTCCTCCAAGATATTCCACCCTATCCACATTGCCGGCAATATTGCGCACTTGTGCCACCCAATAGCCCAGCATAAACTGCGGCAGTTCCCAGGTGTAGCGCAAACACACTTGGCCTAGTCCGACAGATAGTCGGTCGGTGTCAAAGACGTATCTTCCGCAAAAAATACGCCATCCGAGTAGAGGCCTTATAATCAGGGATATTGCCGTTACTACTAACATCAGTACTTTGCAACCCAGCACCATCCATCCTACCACTTGCCAAACTGCTGTGTTGGCCGTCACCATCATTATTCCTGTCACCCATTGGGCTAACACCAGCACTGCTGCGACGGAACGCATCAATATCACAATAATTTCTTTGCTCATGATATTCCCAAAAAAGAGATACCTCCCTTTCAGGAGGCATCTCTCACAAATTATTTTATCAATGTTACTGTTCCTGTTGTGCTCTGGTATCCGCCAGGCGTAATCAAATCGGTATATTTTATCTTATACACATAGCTGCCTTGCGCACACAATGTCCCATTGTGCTTGCCATCCCAGCCTTCGTTAATATCGGTGCTGTGGAACACCAGATCGCCTCGACGGTCGTAAATCCACATCTCAAACTCCGGAATACCCATTCCAATCACTCTGAACGTGTTATTGATATCTAAAGTGGGTGTGAAGACATTTGGCACAAAAAGATTGCTGCGCAGCATCGGCACACACACCGTGTCGGTGTCGGCACAGGTGCGACTGGTTACTTTCAGCCAAATGCAAGTAGTGTCCACATAGTTCGGCACGGTGATACTCAAAGTGGTGGCAGTGTCGATATGGTGTATCACACCATCATATAACACGCCCCAACGATGACTATTTATGGCACCTGTGCTACGATTGAAGGCTATCACGTCGCGTTCTTCCAAAGTGGTCATTTCGGGCTTCACGTCGATAATTGCGTGCACGGGGTCGATGGGCTGCACAGTGAGGCTGTCCACACTTTGGCAGAACCCCGTTTCCGTGTAGTCGGCATAAAGATAATATTTTGTAGGCACTCTCGGATTAACACGTATCTCCAGGTCATTACCATTTTCGTCCAAAACCTCGTCATACGGAGTTGAATTCCATTGTGTGAAATAACCGGTTGTTGTGCCCGTCAGCGTGTAATACATCGGCGAGCAGTTCGAGTCGGTCAGCGCTATGCTCACCGTGGGCTTCGGTTTCACAGTTAGTGTCAATGTCACTATTGTGTCGCCATCGGTATGTATCAGAGCCGAAACTGTATCAACGTACACACCCGTGGTTGTCAGCAGTCTGCCATAAAAATCATATTCGGTGCCTTCGCAAATGCTGTCCATTATTTCGCGCTCATGCAAAGGTTTGGTCACCAAATACAATGTGTACGTCGAGTCGCAGCCCTTGCCAGTTGTGTAATGGATTGGGTAAACACCTTCTGTGAAATATGCCTGGCCTTCAAACATTACCGAGTCGCCAACAAAAATAGTGTCGTATCGTTCGCTGCCAAACGTAGGATTCACCACCAAGTGCAATGAAAGTACACTATCGCAGTGGCCCGAAGCAGTGATGTGAGTCACTTCATAGTCGCCTGTTACATTGTAACTAACGCCTTCGAACACATACGACAGGTCGTCGCAAATAGTATCATAATATTCAAAATGGTAGTTAGGATACACTTCCACGCGCATGGTTATCATGCTGTCGGCCCCCATGGTGGTGGGTATGGTGGCGAACATCGTGTCGTATTGCACAGGGTTGGTAATTCCAGTCATTGTGCCGTCCAATACCGTGAGGTTTGGACTCTGACCGTTCCATTCAAATTCGGCCAACATATCGTTGCATATAAGGGTGTCCAATATCGCAGAATGGTTTCGCCACACATGCAGCGAATAACTCACCACCGAGTCACATCCCTGGGTGGTGGATATTGTGGCCATAGCTCCTGTAGTATCGCCGTAGGCAGTAATGCCGAGGTAGGATCGTGGCAGGTCGTTCTCCACACAAGTATCGTTGAATATGGCTGTTTGCGAGTAGTTTACAGTCAGGTGCAAGGCCAGCGTGCTGTCGCAGCCTGCTTGATTGAGATATTGGCCCATCAATAGGTCGTTGGTCGAAACAGTGTAGTTTCTTCCATGCCATGCAAATTGGTCGCACGCCACAGCCGTTGTGTCGGTTCTCGATGTGTCATAAACCGTCAGGTGCAAGGTTCGCACACTGTCGCACATAGGTGTGCCTGCTGTGTGCAATGTGTGGGGGTATGAACCTGAAGTGGTGTAGCTAGTGCCTTCAAATTGGTAGCTTTGGTTGGCACACGACACATCGTTGATGTCCAAATGATAAGTGGGTCGCACATTAAGATA
>JAKSMO010000074.1 GCA_024400545.1 Bacteroidales bacterium
AAGAAACAAGCTGAAAAAGAGAAGGCCGCCGCCAAGAAACAGGCAGAGAAAGAAAAGGCCGAGGCCGCCAAAGCCCAACGCGAGGCCCAGAAAAATGCCACCAAAACCAAAACCTCAGAAGAATGAAGAGATCAAGCATCATATTATTGCTCAGCCTACTGACCCTTGCTATCGGATGCAAGAGCGAGAAGAATATCACCACCTACGAGACGCTCTACCACGAGCAGCCCCTGGTCATACTAGTGGCTCCAGTGCAGGACAACGCTTTCCGCAACGTGGTGCGCACCACGCAGGATCAAGTGCTCAACGACGAGCTCACTCAAGCAGCCCATTTCCTGCGCCATTCTTGTGTAAAGCCTTTGGTTGAAATCGGTTATTCGCCCGTTCCCATGCTGTCGGCCGACGTTATTCTCCAAAAGGAAAACAAGACCTACCGCCAGCTGATGCTGGACGATATTTCCTCCTTCAGCAAGAATTACGGCATCGATGCCGTGCTGCTCATCGCTGTGCACAAATGGAAGGAGCCCGAAGTCAACGAAATCATAGTGTTTGTGGAATATACGCTCCGATCCACCAAATCCGGACTCGAGCTCATGCACACCTGGGTGCGCAGCCGCAAAATGCAGCCCGTTGACACCAAAGGCGAACCTATCGAGTTGGCCGCCGACAACGCCTTCCTCAAACTCACCCAGCTCAACAAACGGTTGGCGCATCGCTGCATTCTGATGGATAACACCTCCGACTTTGTGCTTCGCAACATTCCCACCGCGGTAAGCCGTTGGTACCACAACCGCGATAAGTTCGTTCCCGCCGCTCCCTCTTTCTATGGATTCACCATGAATCCCGACGGCAGTGTTGAACGATCGGAGTATAACGAAGACGCTTTTGGCAATGAATGCTTCACCAATTGAGCTGTGCCTCTCCCCTGCCCTCTATCCTTTCCGCACACTGAAACAAGGGCATAACGCCGTGGCAGTGGATGTGCTGCGAGCCACCACGGCGGTTTGCGCCGCCTTTATGGCCGGGGCCGAAGAGGTGGTGCCGCTGCTTTCTCTCGATGAGCTAGAACCCTATCGCCAACAAGGCTACCTTCGCGCCGCCGAGCGTGGTGGCAAGAAGATCGACAATGCCGAATGCGGCAACTCGCCCACCGAATACCTGACCATGGACCTCCACGGCCAACGCCTGGCTTATAGCACCACCAATGGCACGGTGTGCATACTCAAGGCCGCCGACGCCGACCACACCTGGGTGGGTTCTTTTGCCAACATCGGCGCGCTGACCCAGAAGCTACTGTCTGCCCCACACCCTCTGGTCATCGTCTGCAGTGGTTGGAAGAACAGTTGCTCGGTAGAAGACACATTGTTTGCCGGCGCCCTCTGCCAACGACTCATCGACAGCGGTTGCTATGCCAGCACCGACGATGCCGTGCAGATGGCTCTCGACCTCTGGCAATCAGCTTGCCACGATCCCTATCAGTATGCCCTCCACAAGGCCAGCCATGTGCAACGACTCTTGGCCTTTGGCCCTCAGGCCGCCGCCGACATCGAATTTGCCTTCCGCCCCGACACATGCCCCCTGGTGCCCGAACTTCACGACGGCCGCCTCACCCTGTAGCCTCCATCCTCATATATCAGCCAACTATGAAACATCTTTTCACCATTATACTTGCCCTGTTGCTGACCACCGGACTCCGAGCGCAAACCCAAGACTCGCTGCCCTGCATCAGCAGCCATCAGTTTACCAACAGCCAGGTGATTGCTCCTGCCGTACTGTTTTATTCAGGCAGCATCATTGCCCTCAGTCCGCAGCTGCACAACAGCATCGACTTCGCCATCCGCGATTGGTCGCAGGCCGACGGGCATGCCCGCATGCACTACGACGACTATATCCAATTTGTCCCCATCGTATCGGTTTATGCGTTGAAACTGTGCGGAGTCAAGTCCGTGCACAACTGGGCTTCGCTGGCCGCCCTAGGGGCGGGATCGGGCATCATACTTGCCGCCCTCACCATTCCCACCAAAAACCTGCTTCAGCAGGAACGCCCCTGCGGCAATATTTTCACCAGTTTCCCTTCGGGACACACCGGCACAGCTTTTATGGGTGCTGAAATTCTGCGACGCGAATATGGCAAGGAATATCCCGGCATTGCTGTGGCCGGTTATGCTGTGGCCACCACGGTAGGACTGATGCGCATCTACAACAACCGCCATTGGGCTTCCGACATCCTGGGCGGTGCCGGTTTCGGCATCCTCAGCGCCAGCATCATGTATTGGCTCAGCCCCTATCTTACTTTTTAATCCCCTGCCATGAAATTCATCGCCCATATAGAAACTTGTTTCGACACCAAATTCGGCGTACCCCGCCAGGCTGGCATTGTCGAAACTCCCGGACGCATCGTTTTCGAACCCGAATACCGTGTTGCCGACGCTGTGCGCGGCCTGGAGGGGTTTGACTATATATGGCTGATATGGCAGTTTAGCAAGGCGGTGCGCGACGATTGGTCGGCCACTGTGCGCCCACCCCGACTGGGAGGTAACGAGCGCATGGGCGTTTTTGCCACCCGCAGCCCCTTTCGACCCAATGCCATCGGTCTCTCGTCGGTGCGACTCGTAAAGGTGGATTTCGACAAAGAGCTAGGGCCGGTAATCTATATCAGTGGCGCCGACCTCATGGATGGCACTCCCATCTACGACATCAAGCCCTACCTGCCATACACCGACGCTCACCCCGACGCTCGCAGCGGTTTTGCCACCCAACCCGCCGACCAGCTGCTGCAAGTCAGCTATGCTGAGGGCTTGCTCGACTTGCTACCCTCGCACCTTCAGCAGGCACTCATCGAGGTGCTGGCCCACGACCCACGACCCCAATACCACAACGACCCCGACCGCATTTACGGCATGGCCTTTGCCGGACACGAGGTAAAGTTCATCGTAAATGGCTGTCAGCTGAAAATCTTAGCCATCGAATAATTCGGCTACTGCATCAGGTCCTCACCCACATATCTGGCCACCCGCAGCTGCAGGTAGCTGTATTTCCCTTCAAAATGCTCATATACCGATTTAAGGGTAGTGAGTGCGTTATGTTCCAAGAAATAAGCAATTATCTCGTCCTGTGCCTCTTGCGATACCACCAGGTCGGCATCCATTGCGCCATTCTCCACGGCAGCAAGCAGATAGCCCTCCACCGTGCCTTTGGCCCGCATCATTATTTCCGCCACCTCGTCAATGCTCTTGCCTTCGGCAAACAAAGCGGCCGCCCGCATCCATGCCGGCTCTTTGGGCTTGGGCTCATCCTCCTCGGCTGTGGATTGTTCTTCAAAGGCATTCAAACTGTCCTGCTGAGGGAATAACGCAGGATTGTCGGCACGAAAATCATTCACTATCTGTAAGATATTGCCGCCAAACTGTTTCAACTTGGTTTTACCTATACCCGGCACTTTGGCCAGCTGCGCACTACTCTGGGGCGGATTGTCGGCAATGGCCAACAGGGTTTTCTGCTGCAAAATCACATACACCGGCAGCCCCATCTCCTCGGCATAGGCACGGCGCCATTGCGATAGTCGCATAGCCAATTGCGGATATTTCACACCCGCAAAGGCTTCGGCAGCGGCCGCCTTGCTCTTCTTGGGTTTCTGCAGGGCAAAATCCACTTTCGTTTGCTGGTATTGCTGCAACGAGAACCCCTCTTTCCGCACCTTGGTCAGCAAAGCCTCCTTTAGTCCGTAGGTGGCCGCATAGGCCTCCCCCAGTTCTTTCAGTCTGCTCTTCACCTCTTTATTGTCAACGGGCACTTCCAGCAGTTGCCGCACCTTGGCATCCACGGCTTTTATCTGGGCCAGAAAATAGTCGGTGGCCTTACTTATACGCTCGGGCAATACCGCCTTGGCATTGTCCTGCATGCTGATACTCATCAGCTGACGGTGGAAACGTTCTGCTACATCTACCATTGATGGCAGATTCTGCTGGCACACTTCGGCCAACGTGCGCACATGCATGGGATAGGTGGTGCGCAGATTGTCGGCAAAAAGGCGCTCCACTCGCTCCACATCGCGCTGCAAGGCGGCAAAGCCAAAGAGTTCGAACAGGGTGTTATAGTAATATTGGGTGCGAAACTCATCCAAACGCTCCTCGGCCTCCGCAGGTGGGGTGAGGGTGTTGTTGAACGAATCTATATCTTTACTGTCAAACGAGTTACGGGCCGATATGGGCGACAGCAGCGTCAAGCCCTCCAAGCTACGGCAACGACTCAGTGCCACATACACCTGGCCATAGGCAAAGGCTGCCGCGGCATCCACCTGCACCTTGTCGAAGGTGAGGCCCTGGGCTTTATGTATGGTGATGGCCCATGCCGCTTTCAGGGGATATTGGTCGAAGGTGCCGTCAACAATCTGCTTTATCTGATTGTCTTTGGGATCAATCTCATACTTGATGTTCTCCCATCGTTCACGCCCCACGGCAATGGTATCGCCTTCTTCATCAATCACTTGCACCACAGTACCTTCGTCGCTCTCGGCCAATGCCTCCACGGTGCCTATCTTACCGTTGTAATAGCGGTGCCCTCCGCTGCCGTCATTCTTCACAAACATCACCTGCGCCCCTGGCTTGAGGGTGAGGCTCACCTCGGTGGGGGCCGACGATTCGGGGAAATTGCCCTCCACCACAGCATCCAGCACAAAGGCCTCGGTGGTCAGGGCGTCGAGCTTGTGCTTGTTCACCCTGTCGGCCTGATAGTTGTGGGTGGTCAGCAGTATGGGGTCTTGGGCTTGTGCCGAAGACTTGCCTACGGATTGGTTGGGCGAAGCCACACGGGCATTGAGGGCCGCAAGGGTGGCCTCGTCAAAATTGTTATCGCGGATATTATTCAGCAGCCCCACAAACAGCGGATCTTGCTGACGATAGATGGTGGTAAGCTGAATGGTGATATAGCTAAGACGCTGCAGGGCCTTGCTGTGGAAGAAGAATGGCGACGGATAAACTCGCTCCATATAAGGGCGCTCGTCGTCGGTGACCACGGGGGCCAGCTGCTGCACATCGCCTATCATAAGCAGTTGCACACCGCCAAAGGGCCTATTACTCCTTCGGTAACGGCGCAGGGTGTCGTCGATGGCATCCAGCAAGTCGGCCCGCACCATGCTTATCTCATCAATAATCAGCAATTCCAATGTGCGGATAATGTCAATCTTCGACTTGCGCAGCTGTCGCTGGTGCTCGGGCAGCTGATATTCTGTCACCAACTCTTTCACTTCGGGCAGATACGGACAGAACGGCAGCTGAAAAAAACTATGTATCGTCACTCCGCCCGCATTCACAGCCGCCACACCTGTGGGGGCCACCACCACATGGCGCTTCGGACAACTCTCTACAATATGGTGCAGAAAAGTAGTCTTACCGGTGCCCGCCTTTCCTGTCAGGAAAATGGACACTCCCGTTTCGGCCACATATTTCTCGGCTAGCTCTATCTGCGGATTACGCGTCATGAGAATTAGTGATTAGTGATTAGTGAATTGTGAATCGTGAATTGTGAATTGTGAATCGTGAATCGTGAATTGTGATTAGTTCCACCGAGCCATCGCCCCCTATACCCTTATACCTCGAAGCCTAGATACTCCATAAACTCATAAACTTATAAACTTATAAACCCATATACCTCAAAACTCCAAAACTTCATCAACTCCATCAACTCCACCAACTCCATCACCTCCCTATTCCCCCAAACTAAACGGGCATTTCTTGCCAATGCACTGCTCGTTCATCTGCGAGCGGGAGCATTTCACCACGGGTTTCTCCATCTCCACGCCCAGATGCTCTTTCACAAAATCGATGGTAGTGAGGATCGAAAGATACGAGTCGCGCTTGCAGCAGCGAGGGCCGCCGTTGTTGGCCACCTGTTCCAGCGCTTTGGCTGTCAGCAAATTCGACAAATGCCACGACTCAGTTTCAAAGGGCGAATTATCGGTGATGATGCACATAAACATGCCCGCGCTCAGCGAAGCACCGCAGGCGCCCCAGTTGCCACAGGCGCCGCCAGGTATGTCCATGCCCCGGCGGATAAGGGTGTGCAGAGCCGTTTCAAAATCCACCTCGCCCCCGGCATTGCGATAGGCCGTGAGCAGCGCAGACCCCACCAGCACATGATGCAGCGGACCATGCATCGGACAGAACTCCTGCAACACCAGGTGCTCAAACACCTCGATAGGATTGCGCGAAGTGTCGCTCTTGCATATTTCCACCACCTCTTCCACATGCCATTGCTTGCAGGCCTGGCAATAGGTGTCGGTGGGCGCAGCCACTTCCTGACTGCACACTGGGCATGGAGGATTAGGCTCTACGGGAGCCGTAGGTTTGCACGAAAAGAGTGCAAACAATATCAAAAACAAAGGTATATATCTTTTCATGTTGGTGATCGGTTATCGGTGATCGGTTATCAGTGATCGGTGAGTTGTGATTTGTGATGTGTGATGTGTGAATTGTGAATCGTGAGTTGGGCGGTAGCCTCAATTCACTATTCACTATTCACTATTCACCATTCACTATTCATTATTCCTCAGCTAATCGGCACTTTGCGGTCAAGGTTGAACGACATGGGCGACACCTTCAGCTGCGGGGGGCACTGCATGCGCTTCCACTCGTTCTGTTTCACGCGGCGCAGCACAAAAGCCACCACCTCGGGGTCGTAGCCCTCTTCCACAATCTCCTCGTGGCACATCTGCTCCTCCAGATGGAGATTCAGAATAGCGTCCAAAATCTCGTATTCGGGCAGCGAGTCGCTGTCCTTCTGTCCGGGACGCAGCTCAGCCGACGGAGCCTTCTGTATGGTGTTGATAGGAATAATCTCTTGGTCGCGGTTCACATACTCGGCCAGCTGATACACCTCGGTCTTATACAGGTCGCCAATCACCGAAATGCCGCCGTTGCAGTCGCCATACAGCGTGCCGTAGCCCATGGCGGCCTCCGACTTGTTGGAGGTGTTCAGCATCAGTGCGCCAAACTTATTGGCATAGGCCATCACGATAGTGCCACGCAAACGTGCCTGCATATTCTCCTCGGTCACATCCTCGGCCCTGTCGCCAAACACGGGCTTCATGGTTTCGCGCAATTGGTCGAAAAGGGGCTTGATGGGCACAATGTCGTACTTCACGCCCAAGTTGTTGGCCAGGTCCACAGCGTCCTTCACCGAATGGTCGGTAGAATACTGCGAGGGCATCAGTATGCCGTGCACATTCTCGGCGCCCAGGGCCTGGGCTGCCAAGGCGCACACCATGGCGCTGTCCATACCGCCCGAAAGGCCCACCACGGCACGGGTCATGCCGTTTTTGCGGAAATAATCCTGAATGCCCATAATGAGGGCCTTATACACCAGCTCCACAGCCTCGGGCTTCTCGTCCTGGCATTCCTCCATCAGCTGCAAATCCACGGCCTGGCTGTGCTCTTCGAAATACGGGAACTGGCACAGCACCTGTCCTGCGGCGTTCAGTGCCATGCTGCCGCCGGCAAAGAGGAAACTGCCCTCGCCGCCAATGCGGTTCACAAACACCAGCGAGGCATTCAAATTCTCCACAATCTTGTGCATACGGTAACGGATGCGGTAAGGCTTGTTGTAGTCAAACACATTGCAGCCGCAGCAAATCACCATGTCGGGCTGCTCGATGTGCTGTTTCGACAGTTCCTTCAAGTCCTCATAAAAGCCGATGGCTATCGACTGCTCCTGATATTGGATAATCTGCACACCCTCGCCGCGCACAAAATACTTCTGCTCGTCGGGGGCCAGATACTTCTTGGTAATGATGCCGCGGATGGCACAATTCTGCACAAACACAATAGCGTTGCACAACCCCTTGTCCTGAATTTGCAAAGGCATGCCTATCAAAAAAGCGCGGTGCTCCGACTTCTGGATCAGCTCCTGCAGACAAGCCTGGGCGCGTTTCTGCAGATCGGTATAAACCACCGAGCCAAACAGCGGCGAGCCGCACAAAGTGCAGGCCGGAAAAACAGTGAGCAGAGCATCCTTGCTCTCGGGGCGGTCCAGCTCATACTGGATCCATTTCATGTTCTCTTCAGGATTGTTGGTAACTACGTCGTGTTGTACAATATGGATATTCATAATGATATATTTTTATTCGTTGAGCAAAGGCGGGGCACACACCCCTCACCAAATCAATAAGTTATTAATAAATTATGTATAAAGTATAAAATGCAAATATACAAAAAAAAGCCGACATAAAAACAATTTTTCTCCACCCCACAACCCACAAACTTCTAAACCCCATAAACCCATCAACCCCATAAACCCATAACCCCATAAACCCATAAACTAATACCCCCCCCCAACTCCACAATCCGAAATGTTAAAAACCATAGGAAAATTTGGTCTATCCAATATAAATATGTAACTTTGCAATTTGATTTAGTTAACAAAATTATTAACAAACACTTAAAATTCAATTCATTATGAAGAAATTTTTCGTACTTCTTGTAGCTATTGTAGCTTTGGGTTTTGCTGCTAACGCTCAGGACGCTATCGGTGTCCGTTTTGGTGGTGGTGCTGGTTACGGTGCTGAACTTTCCTATCAGAAAGGTCTTGGCAGCAACCGTCTCGAGTTCGACCTTGGTGTCAGCAACTTTGGTGGCAACGACATGGAATTCAACCTGGCAGGTGCTTACCACTGGAGCTTCAACATTGTTGACAATCTGAACTGGTATGTTGGTCCTGGTCTCAACCTCGACTACTGCAGCAACCACGGTTTCGGTCTTGGCATTTGCGGCCAGATCGGTATCGAATATCGCTTCAGCTTCCCCCTGATGGTCTCCATCGACGCTCGTCCCACCTACCGTCTCCTCGTTCCTCAGGGCTGCGGTATGGGCAACTTCGGCTGGGGTGCTTGCGCTGCCGTCCGTTATTGCTTCTAATCCCTTACAAGCATAATATGCTAAAGCCTCTGCCTCGCGGCAGAGGCTTTTTTTGTTTTCACCCCTGTGTGATAACCCTCAAATCGCCCTACCTCCGCCCTACCTCCACTCCTTATCCTATACATATACTATATATATACTATACTTATCCTATGCGTAATAGTATAACTATAGTATAAGTATAGTATAACAAAGGCAATATAAGTGGAGTTGCAGTGGAGCTACCGTGGGACTACAGTGGAGGGGTGGCAAGATAGATTGGGCGGGACGGATGTGTTTTTCAACAAATTGTTATTAACTTTTTTTCACATAATAACGCATAATTCAAAAAAAATGTGTATCTTTGCAAAAAATTTCGATAATAGATCAACACGTACACTAATGCATAACTTGCTGATTTTCACCCCCCCCCTATAAAACAGACCGCTGCCTGTGTAGAGGTAAAATTAGCGTTTTTTGCTCAAAAAACATCCTCCTTGCGCCCAGAAATGGGATGCAGCGAGGATGTTTTGTTACAATTTGTTCATCGTTTTTACGGCCCTATGGCAACACGGAGGCATGCTAGTCTTTTAGCCTAAGCTATGCCTCCCGGCCTGTGGGCCAACTTATTTTTACCGACACTGGCCCCAACGACTGGTGAAAAATGCATGACCCTTGACGAAGAGATAAGCAAAAATTAAGTTATAACAATACTAACAAAACAAGAACAGAAAAAGATGAAGAACCAAACATCCCAAAAACAGGCCTACCAGGCACCCGTGGTCCGCTCCGTGGAGTTCAATGTTGAGAAAGGTTTCGCCGGATCCGGCACCCCATTCAACCCCGAAACCGTCCATGCATTTAGAATGGAGGACGTTACGAGACAAGAATCCTCTTGCAATTTCAGTTATACTTGGAACTAAAAATTGATTACCGAAAAATGAGAAAATTCACTTTAGCTTTAGTTGCCTTTTGGGCATTGTGCGCAACCTTCGTTTCCTGTTCCAAGGATGAGTCTGTTATCCGATTCAAGGCTTCTTGCGAACGTTCCACTGCTAAGACCGACCTCAACGCCAATGCCAATGGCTATTATCTGACTTGGGCCAGCAACGACCAGATTAAAGTTTATGGCGATAACGACTCCTGCGTTTTGACCACCAATAGTACTGGCACAACTGCCACATTTACAGGTACCCACGAGGGCGAATTCCATGCCAACCACGATGGCCACACTTACAATGAGCAACATGCAGGCCACGGTCATTACTATGCCGCTTACCCCGTAAGTCAATGGTCTATGGATCATGATGGAGACCATTACTACTACCGTCTGCGCCTTCCTGAAAACCAGACTTATAAGGCCAACAATGTTGAAAACTATCCCATGTTTGCCGTATGCGAAGAAAGTGCATCCAACATTGAGTTCAAGAATGTCTGTGGCATTTTAGAAATTAATGTCTCGGGTGCACCTACTGGCGCCGATGCAGGTGCACGAGTAACTGCCATCCAGATTTCGGCTGACGAACCTCTGTGCGGAGATTTCGTTGTTGCTTCTTTTACGTCTGACGGCGAGCCACTCATTCATGAATATACTGAAGTCGGCCACCACGTCCACTACAACACGGTTGAGCTGCGCTGCCCCACCAATCCCGCCCTCGCTAACGGAAAATTCATGATTGTACTTCCTCCTAGTGATTACGACCACTTCAAAATTGAGATTTTTACCACCAACCACCGTTATACCAAGCTTACCCTTCAGAACGAAAGCAATGTGCATATCGAACGTAGCAAAGTAACACCCATCAACATTACCGCCAGCCAACTTCACTTTGAAGATAACCCCTATGTACCCTCGCTGTTCTCTGTTTCCGAAGACAGACAAGTACGCTTTGCCAAGGGTAATGTGTATTATGACAATGGTACTTGGGGCATGTTTGACAACCAATATGATTACTACTCTACTGGCTTAACAACAACCCACTGCGACCACTTTGGCAGAAGTTTAGGTGACGGAAATAATTATGGTATCACATCTGACTACAATGAAATTTACAGCGAACTCTGTGGCGAAAGCGAAAACTTTGTTGACTGGGGCACGTTATTCCCCAATTACTATGGTGGCGGTTGGAGAACCTTAACTCACGATGAACTCTATTATGTGACTTACGAAAGACGCAATGCTCAAAATTTATTTGCCTATGCCACTATCCGTGGCATCGAAGGTCTACTATTGCTTCCCGATGAATGGGTTCCCGTATCAGGTATCAATCTTGCTTTAGGCGATAATCATTATTTTTATAGCAATAATATCGACGCTACAGCGTGGACAAGACTGGAGAATGCTGGAGCCGTTTTCTTACCATGTGCGGGTAGCATTGCAACGGAAGATCGCACAATGATCGTAGGGGGCAATTCAGGAAACTCGGCAACTTCTGAATCGATGATTTTTGGCTGCTACTGGTGTTCGGATACACAAGATGCTTACGTCGAGTGGGAAGGAGTTCGCTATCCTCAGGAAGGTTACTATTCTAATTCTACATTCAGTTTTGGATTCACCTCATTCGCAGATGTAGAAGGGGATGCAGGATACCACTTGATGCACCGTTGGTACTCCACTTGTCAAGGTGTCGGCAACACCGTCCGCCTAGTCCAAGATGCAGGTTGGGTATCTAATAGTGCTAGTGGCTCTGCTAAAGGCAAGAGAAAATAATCGGATTTGCTGATTATCTATCATATAGCAAGGGATGCCGTGGTGGCATCCCTTGCTTTTTATTTGCTCTCGCCTCATTTTTTCGCCCATTTGGGACAAGGTTTTTCTTTTTGTAAAAACAAGGCTTCTCTAAGCTAAGATATCAACTACTCCACTACATACCGCTCGATATTGCGGTGCTCTTTGGAGAAGTTGAGGCCTACGCGGATGATCTGCTGACCGTCAAGCTCAAAGGGGAGGGTATAGTTGCGGCCCTTGATCTGCGCCAGAGCTTCCTCGGCTGTGCCGTCGAGCTTGAACTCCATCACATAGCAGTATTTGGGGGCTTTCAGCACCAGGTCTATACGACCGCGGCTGGTGCGATATTCGGCCTGCACATAGAAGCCCATCAGCTTGGCCACTATCCACACCACATTTTGATAATGATTCTCCAAGTCTTTTATCAACTCATAGGGCGTGTCGGCAAAGAGGCTGCGCAAGCGCTCCAAGAACTGCTCGGTGCGGCCGGCTCGGACATCTTGCACAAAGCTCTGGACGCAGAAGGCGGTCTCGGTGTCTTGCAGCGGGGTGTAGTACGACATCAGATAATCTACGAATCCCGACTCCACTTCTTGGTTGGGGAATCCGAGTTGGTAGGTGCCAAACTCTTCGTCGTAACCTTTGATGGTGAGGTAGCCGCTCTGATAGATGACCGGGATGGGGTTGGTGCTGTTGGCATCGATGCTGTTGAGCACCTTGGCCGAAGTCTGGCAGGTGGCCATGTGCTCGAGAT
>JAKSMO010000075.1 GCA_024400545.1 Bacteroidales bacterium
CGGAGGACATATCAGCGATGAGCTTGATGGGGCAGTCCATGTCGTACTTGATCTCAGTACCGTAGATGGTGTTGTTGGTAGTGATGTGGAAATAGTCAGCGTCGGTAGGGATGGTGTAGCCCTTGGGGATGTAGCTGTAGGTCTTGTCTTCGGAGGAAGCGACGATGTCAACAGGTCCGAAAAGCTTAGCCTCTTTACCAGCTTTCTTAGCCCAAACACCGGTCTGCAGATAAGCAGCCTTCTTGTTGAGGAAGTTTGCGGGGATGTCGAGGAAGAGGGTGCTTGCGCCACCGCCGAGGAAGAGTACTTCGTAACCTTCGGGGATGTTCAGAAGGTCGCGCCAGAGCTGACGGGTTTCCTCCATGGTGCGTTCCCAACCGGGGGTACGGTGAGAGATCTCCATGAGACCGATGCCGGTGTTATCAAAGTTGCGGATGGCGTTGATGGTGGATTCAACAGCCTCTTTGGGCAGGGGGCAAGGACCTGCGTTGAAGTTATAAGCTTTAGTCATTTTGTTTTGAGTTTAAATGATTTATATAATTGTTTACTCTTAAATTCGGTGTTTTTTGATGACTGCAAAGTTACTCATTTTTTTTTATATATACATACTTTTTGAATAAATAATTCTTTTTTTTCTCAACAGGTTGCGTTCAGAGCTATGAATATTAGTGTTTTGCGAGGTGGAAAGTGTGTGTTTGTCGGCCTCCCGTATGCGCTGGGGCTTGGGGTGGGCAGGGGAGGGACGAATGCGGTGGGGGAGGGGCGAGGGTGAGGCGAAGGTAGGGGCTGGGGATCGGTTTTTCCAACGCTGAAATGGTGTGTGTGGGAATATAATTTTTAACCGAAAAATGTGAATAAAATATCATTGTTTTGAACATTAAGCAGTTAGCAAAATGCTCTTTTGTGGGTTGGTGGTGATTTTCAAGTGATTGTAATTAAGGTGTTGAAAAATAAATAATTGTGAAGATATCAACAAATACAAAGTTAAGCACCAATGAGTTGCGAGAGTTGTCAACATTTTTTGCACTATGGGGATAAAAAATTGAAAGAACCGCTTGCATATTTGGGGAAAATGTGTATATTACGAGGGGCGGGAATGGGGCAATTGGGCTAAAGGGTTTATTTTTCAATTTTTTGGCGTTTTTGGGGTGGCTGGAGTGTGGGAGTGTGTTGGGTTGCTTTAATAAAAAAAGTTGATATATGCAAATTTATTTTTCAGTGTGATGGGTGATAAAAAAAGTGGAACTTTGCAAAGTAAACGAAAAATGCGGAAAACGCATAAGTGAAAGAATAACAGCAAATAGAGAACAATTAGATATATGGAGAAAGACTATCAGCGCGTCTGGAAAGAATGCCTTGACTTTATTAAGGACAACTTGGCAGGCAAAGAGAACGAACGAGTTTTCAGCACTTGGTTTGAGCCTATCATTCCTGTGAAACTGGAAGGTAGCACGCTCGTTATTCAGGTGCCGAGCCAGTTCTTCTTTGAATGGTTGGAGCAGAACTACGCTGAATTGCTGAAGAATGCTATTCGTTTGACGTTGGGCGCCAACGCTTGCCTACAATATAGTATAGTTATGGATACTAGTATTTCGGATTCCCCCATCACCACCCGTGTTCCGGCTGTGGGTGGCCAGCAGGCCACCATCAACCGTCCCAAAGAGGTGCCGATGAATCTTAATCGTGGCGAAAGCCGTGAGTTTCCCAACCCCTTTGTGATTCCGGGTATTCAGAAGGTGAGGATCAACTCTCAGCTGAGCGCTTCTTATACATTACATAATTATGTAGAGGGCGACTGCAACCGTTTGGCCCGTGCGGCAGGTTATGCCGTGGCCGACAACCCTGGCAAGACTGCCTTCAACCCCCTGATGCTTCACGGCGGTGTGGGTTTGGGCAAGACCCATTTGGCCAATGCCATTGGTTTGAAGACCAAAGAGCTGCATCCCGAAAAAACTGTGCTGTATGTTACTTCGGAGCAGTTTATGCAGCAGTATCAGGATGCCGGACGCAACGGCACTACTAGCGATTTTGTTCATTTCTACGAGATGATCGATGTGCTGATTATCGACGATATCCAGTTTTGGGCCAACAAGGCTAGCCGCACTCAGGAGGCTTTCTTCCATATCTTCAACACCCTGCACCAGGCCGGCAAGCAGATCATCATCACCAGCGATAAGTCGCCCAGCGAGCTTCAGGGTCTCGAAACCCGTCTCACCTCGCGCTTGAAATGGGGCTTGGCCGCCGAGCTGCTTCCTCCCGATGTGGAAACCCGCATGGCCATCCTGCGCCAAAAACTGGCCAACGATGGTGTGGAGATGCCTGACGATGTGATTGAGTATATCGCATATAATATCAATACGAATGTTCGTGAATTGGAAGGTGCGCTGATTTCGCTGATGGCTCAGTCGTCGCTCAACCATCGCGATATCACCATCGACCTGGCTCGCCAGATGGTTGATAAGTTTGTGAAGAGCACCAACCGCGAAGTCACCATCGACTACATCCAGAAGGTGGTTTGCGACTACTTTAATATCCCTATCGACAGCATCCAGTCGCGCACCCGCAAGCGCGAAATCGTTCAGGCTCGACAGCTGACTATGTATTTCGCCAAGAAGATGACCAAGTCGTCGCTCGCCATCATCGGCCTGCAGTGCGGCAACAAGGACCACGCCACTGTGCTCCACGCCTGCAAGACTGTGGCCAACCTGGCCGAGACCGACAAGCAGTTCCGCGTGTGGATTGACGATATTGAAAAGAGATTTAAAGAATAACATATATTATGAAGGTTCCTTTTAAGCCCGGCACCATGATCTACCCTTTGCCGGCAGTGATGGTGAGTTGTGGCGATCAACCGGAGAACTATAATATTTTGACTATAGCATGGACGGGCACTGTTTGCAGTGACCCGCCCATGTGCTATATTTCGGTGCGCCGCGAGCGCCATTCCTACGAGCTGATTAAACGCACCGGCGAGTTTGTTATCAACATTACCACCGAGTCGCTGGTCAAAGCTACCGACTGGTGCGGGGTGCGCAGTGGTCGCGACTTCAACAAGTTTAAGGAAATGCACCTCACCCCCGAGCCCGGGCAGATTGTCAAAGCCCCGCTTATTGCCGAGAGCCCGCTGAACATTGAGTGCAAGGTGGTGGATGTCCGCCCCTTGGGCACCCACGATATGTTTCTGGCCGAGGTGGTGGCAGTAAATGCCGAAGAGAAACTCATCGACAAAACCACGGGCGCATTTCAGCTCAACCACGCCCAACCCCTGGCCTACTCGCATGGCAAATATTACGGCCTCGGCGAGAAACTGGGTGGCTTTGGCTTTAGTGTAAAAAAGAAGAAATGAGTGTGGATTGTAGAGTGTAGATTGTAGAATGTAGAGTTCTGGGTACGGAGATTTTCTTCTGATCACCATTCACCATTCACTAATCACCCATCACCAAGAAAACAAATCAACATTATACAATATGAAAATTGTTTGTGTAGAGCCTCTCGGCATCAGCCAAGAGCATTTTGAAGAACTGAAGAAGGACTTTGCCTTGCAAGGCCACGAGTTTGACTATTATATGGAGCGCAAGGAGGATGCCGACACCCTGGTTGCACGCATGAAGGATGCCGACATCGCAGTGATTTCCAACATCAAGCTGCCCGCTAGCGTATTGGAGCAGTGCAAGAACTTAAAGTACCTTTCTGTGGCTTTCACAGGTTTGGACCATATCGATCTGGCTTATTGCAACGACCACAATATCACCGTGCAGAACGCAGCGGGCTATTCCACCACGGCAGTCAGCGAGCTGGCCATCGGCCTTATGCTCGACCTTCTGCGCCAGATTACCCATTTTGACGGCACCATCCGCCAGGGTGGCGGTCGCGGCATGTATCTGGGTCGCGAGTTGAAGGGCAAGACCGTGGGCGTGGTGGGCATTGGCGCCATTGGCACTGCCACCATCCGTCTGCTCAATGCCTTTGGCTGCAAGGTGCTGGCCTACAATCGTTCCGAACATGAGGAGGTAAAGGCCATGGCCACTTATGTCACCCTTGAGCAACTGCTGAAAGAGAGCGACATTGTCACCCTGCATGTGCCCCTTAATGGCGAAACCCACCATCTGATTGGTGCCGAACAGCTTAAAATGATGAAACCCACCGCACTGCTTATCAATACCGCTCGTGGCAATGTGTGCGATATTGATGCTGTGGCACAGGCCCTTGCCGTCGGCACCATTCAGGGCGCAGGATTTGATGTGTACGAAACCGAACCCCCGCTGGCCGCTACACATGCCCTGCTGCAGGCTCCCAACTGCGTGTGTGTGCCCCATATCGGCTATGCTTCGCGCGAGGCTTTCGACATCCGGGCCGACATTGTTTTTGACCATGTGAAAGAATTTCTTGCCAAATAGTACTTAATACTAAATATATTTAAATCTATTTGATATGCTACGAAAAATTATCTTAGGGTTGGTACTTCTGTGTGGTGCCACTTGGGCTATGGCCGAAAGAGTGGATGTGGCTACCGCCAAGCAGGTGGGTGCCTTCCATTTGCAGAAAAAAGGTCTTATCAAAAATTCCGATACCCTTTTGTTGGCCCATACTTATTACAACACCATCCAGGGCGCAACCCAGCCCACTATGTATGTATTTAATATTGGCAACGAGGGTTTTGTGATTGTGAGTGCCGACAACTGCTGCACTCCCGTGATGGGCTATTCGATGAATGGCGGTTTTGCTCAGAATCTGCTGCCCGTGAACATGAAGGACTGGCTTGAGCAGTGCTCTATGGAGATTGCCCAGGGGCTTGCTGCCAATCCCAAGCAGAGCGATGTGGCCCGCCGACAGTGGGCGGAGGCTCTCGATGCCAATTTCACCATACCCAGCGCCCCCAAGAGCGAAAGCTATCTGGTGCAGAGCACCTGGGAGCAGGGCTACGGCTACAACAAATACTGTCCGGTGATGAATGGTCAGCCTGTAGTGGTGGGCTGTGTGGCTACTGCCATGGCGCAGATTATCCGTTATTGGGAATATCCTCGTCGTGGTTTTGGCCAGAAATCCTATGTGCACGGAACCTATGGTACTCAGGCTGTTGACTTCGATACCACCGACTACGACTACACGCTCATGCCCATGCATGTGAGCTACTGGACTGGCGAGGCCGAGATCGACATGGTGTCGCGCCTGTGCTATCACTGCGGTGTGGTGGTGAATATGGAGTACGAGAATCCCGGTCACCCCGACGGCAGCGGTGCACACACCAAAAAGGTGCAAGAGGGTATCATGCACTTTGGCTACACCGATGCCGAGCACTATGTGCGCCTCAACATAAACGATGACGCTCGCTGGATACAGATGATTCACAACGAGATCGACAACCTTCGCCCCATCGAGTATTCGGGCTTTGGTTTCAGCGGAGGTCATGCCTTTGTGCTTGATGGCTACAACAATAGCAACGAATTCCATTTCAACTGGGGTTGGGGCGGCTATGGCGATGGTTTCTACACCCTCACCACCATGCAAGGCTTTGTCAACACCCACGAAATGGTTATCAATATTTATCCTTCGGGCTGGGATGGTCACGCCGAGCGTTTCCTTGTCTCGCCTGATGGTCATGGCGACGGCACTTCCTGGGAGAATGCCAACTCCAACATCGATGCCGCTGTGGCGCTCAATGCCATTACCCATCGCGACATCTGGCTCAAAGAGGGTGTGTATTATGGCAACAACGCTTCTGACGACTATGCCTTCTATTGGCCCAACAAGACTATGAATATCACCGGTGGTTTTGCCGGCACCGAAACGGCCGTCAACCAGCGCAACGCCAATCTCCATCCGACCATTTTCGATGCTCAGGGGCAGCGCGGTGTGCTCTTTGCCACAAATGGCAGTGGTCGCCAGATGAAACTTTCCGACATCGTTCTCCAAAATGGTCACACCAACCAATCTAGCGCCGTGTCGCTGCAAGGCAATATCAACACTAACTTCTTCACTATTCGCAACTGTGTGAGCGACAGCGGTAATGTGGTGCGAATCGCCGATTGCCGTATGCGTATGGCCAAGATTTACGGCAACACGGGCGTCAACATCATTCAGCTGGACGATGCCATTCTGCGCCAGTCGCTGGTGTGTAACAACGACGCTACCGGTGCTGTGGTGGATATGGGCAGCGGCGATGCTCGCTTGGTCAACAACGACATTGTGGCCAACAATGGTCTGGCCGTGTGGTTCCGTGGAGCCAAAAATAGTTTTGTGAACAACATTGTCTGGAACAACGACACCACTTGTCGCATCGACGTTACTTTGGGCGACACCTGTATGCATCACAACGCCTTGGAGTGCGACACCCTTTTGTCCGATTCTACCTCCATAGTCCTAACTGCCGACAATGCCGATGTGCGCTTTGTTAATCCTGGTCAGCGTGGTGTGGCAGGCCTCAATGATGCCGACGACTGGCACCTGGGTCGCGGCTCCGTGTGCATTGATGGTGGTATTCGCATAGCCGAGAGTATCACCGATGGCGATCTTGACCGTCAGCCCCGTTGCCGCAACAATATCATTGATATGGGCTGCTACGAGACCAACTATCCTGTGGGTATTGCCGAGGTTGAGTCGGCCGGTTTCAGCATCTATCCCAACCCCGCCACTCATCTTATCGCTATCCAGGGCGAGGAAGTGCGCGATGCGGCTATTTTCGACATCAATGGCCGTGCCGTCATGCAAGTCAGCGGTTCTACCACCGATGTGTCCAGCCTTCCTGCGGGAGTCTATTACCTCCGCTGCCAGGGCCGTGCGGCTAAATTTATCAAGCAATAAATACCCCGACGCTACGTTGGCGAAGAAAAAGAGCCCCAGCATTCGTGGGGCTCTTTTTTTGTTAGTCTATAGATTCATTTAGTTTGACGAATAAAAGAGGGGGATGCTGCAAGCATCCCCCTCTTTATGTATTAGCCTTGTCGTGATGATTATTTCACGGGATGGTCGGCATGGAATTTCTCCAAACGATCTTTGAGGTCGGGGAACTGTTCGCGGAGCACCAAAGCCACGCAGGCACGGATGCCCTGCTTGTGGCTGCCGGTGATGTCCAGCGAGATAGCGCTGATGCCGTAGCGGATAAGCTCGTTCAGCAGGTCAAGACCAGTGTAGCCGGGATAGCAGAAGGTGAAGTAGAAACCGTCGCTGATATCCTCGCCCATATCCTTGTCGTAAACGATATAGAAGCCGTTGTCGGTGAACATCTTCTTCATCACCTCGGCCTTCTCGCCATAGTCCTTAATGTCTTTGACAAAGTTGAAGGTGCCGTCGTTGGCGCCCTTGAGCATGGCTGCCATGGCGTACTGCACGCTGTGGGCGGTGCCGGAGCTGAGGCAGTAGAGTGTGCCGAAGATCAGGGCGCGGCCCAGCTGGGTCTGGCTGTAGTAGCGGGCCAGGTCGGGGCACTCCATGTTGAACAGTGCGGGGCTGCACACCATCATGGCAATGCGCTCGCCGGCATAGCTGAACGACTTGGAGCCGGAGATCATAAGCACATACTTGTCGGTATATTTAGCCACGGTGGGCTGGAAGGGAGCCTGGCCGGGCACGCTATAGTCCTTGCGGAAATCCATCAGGAAGTAAGCGTCGTCCTCGAGCACAACAACACCATACTTGTTGGCCATCTCGCCAATGATGCGGAGCTCATAGTCGGTGAAGCAGAACCAAGCGGGGTTGTTGGGGCTAGAATAGATAAGGCATGCCACATCGCCGTCCTTCAGCTCTTCTTCGAGTTTGTCGCGCAGCTTGTCGCCACGATATTCATAAACGTCGAAAGTCTTCATGGGGATGTCGAGCACACGGCACTGCTGTTTCTGCACGGGGAAACCGGGGTCGATAAAGAGCACCTTGGTTTTCTTCTTGTCGTAGCGGGTGAGGGTGAGGAAGCTGGCAAAACCGGCCTGCATGGAACCCACGGTGGGCACGCAGCATTCGGGAGTGACGTCGATATCGAGGAAGTTCTTGCAGAAACGAGCAGCCTCCTGCTTGAAATCAGCGGTACCATAAACCTCGGGGTAGATGGAAGCTACGCCGCTCTTGAGTGCCTCGATCTGTGCGTTGACACCAATTTCGGGGGCGGGGAGACCGGGAATGCCCATCTCCATCTTCACAAAGCGAACGCCTGTCTCTTTCTCCACATCCTGGATCATCTTGCGCATCTCGCGGATGGAAGCCTTGCCGGGATTGGCAATCTTGTTTTGTGCGGCAACCTTGTCGATTACCTCTTTCTGTATGGGTATTTGAGTCATAATATTATTGTTTAAGTTGTTATTTCTTATTATTTTGTATTAAAATCCTTCATTTTTACGATGTTCGCCGGGCTCACCTCCTTCACAATGTCATACACCTGCTGTTTCTCCTCGGGTGGGGCGGGGGTGAAGATGCTCACCAGTTCGGCAATCTTCACGTCGAAAAACTGATGCAGGGCCAGAATGTTGGGCTTGGCCTTGTTTACCTGCTGTAGGGCCTGCAGGGCACCCATTATGCTCATTCTGGCCTGGGTCTGGTCCTTGGTCATCATGTCCAGTCCGGTGCGATGGTACAGGTAGTAGGCTTGATGCAGGCCGTCGTAGGCCGAGTTGGTGTGGTTTTCCATAAACCAGTAGCGCGATTTCTGGCTCTCCTGGCCGTTCCATCCGCGGGTGTTGCTGGCCGTTTGGGCTATGGTGCGCGCCATCTCGTAAAACTGCTCGCCGCCGTTCAGGGCATACGAGTCGAAATACATGCCCAGCATGATATAAAGGTAATATCCCACCGTGGATGTGAGGTTGCTATAAAAAGTGTTGGGGTCGAAATCCAGTGCCTGACTCTCGTTGTAGGTGAATGGGAAATCGCTGGCCGACTCCACATAGTTGAACATGCCTGTGCTATAGCTCGAGTTCCACACTGGGCGGCGCAGCTGGATAGAAATCTGGCCTTTGAAATCGGTCTGCGAGGTTCTCTCGGTCAGCACCAGGTTAAACGAGCAGTCCAGTTTCTCGTGGGCTTCCAGTTCCAGATTGGTCCAGCGCCTGTTGTTGATAAAGTCCTCCAGTGCCTGTTTCATATTGTCAAAAAGAGTCTTGTCGGTAGTCTCGTAGGCCTGGGTGGTATTGGTCAGTTTTTGCGAGTTAATGGAAACGGCACACTTAAACTCTTGGGCATTCAAAACACCCAAGGCCATGAATGACAGCAATATTGCCACTGTTCGTTTCAGCATAATTCTTTGCAAATATACAAAAAAAATTATATATACCAAAATAATTCTTCACACATGCCCTCGGGTGTATTCATAAAATACAAAAAAAGCCATCGAGCAGCTACGGCGCTGGATGGCTTTTCTCTCTTCCTGAAAATAGGCAAGGCCGAGCCTCACTTATTTCACCATGTTCAAAAACTCCTTGGAGGGTTTGAATTTGGGAATGTTGTGCTCGGGAATCTCCACGCTGGTGTTCTTGGTGATGTTGCGGCCAGTCTTAGCGGCACGATGTTTGATTTCGAAAGTGCCAAAACCACGCAGATAAACCTGGTTGCCTTCGCTCATGGTTTCCTTGATGGTGTTCATCATTTCTTCAACGGTTGCCTGTACTGCAACTTTCTCAATGCCGGTCTTCTTGGAGATACGTGCTACGATTTCTGCTTTAGTCATAATGCTTATTTTTAATTATTTTTGTTCAAAATTGGAGTGCAAAATTACTAAATATTTGTGATATGAGAAAAAAAACTTTATGTTAAAATATTCATTCTGTTGACTGATAGTGTTTTGTGTGTTGATAATTTGTTCATTTCTCTACAGAAGAATGGTGAATAGTGAACGATGATTGAGGGGGAGTGAGTGGTGATTAGTGATTGGCGAATAGAGGATTGTGTGTCATCAATTGTGCGTACTGGTTCCTGTGCTCTGTCCTGTTTGCGTTCTGGCCTGTGGTTTGCGTCCATTTCATTTATTCATGATTTTTTAACAAAGTTTTTTTTCAAATATCAAAAACAATATGTATCTTTGCATCGATTCTCCCAAAGGGAGAAATCAAGAGAGGCAATGTTTGCTTGGTTGAAAGCCAAACCGATACACGCCACTACGATTTGCGGGTTCTTTGCCTACTTTTCTGCAGTCCTAAACGCAAGGTCGCTGATAGATTAAAGAAAAACGTCAAACCGCACCTGCTCGCCAATCGCCGCCGTGATCAACTTCGGTGCCGCCCAAAGCCCGGTAGAATGGTTCCGTTGCCACTTTTCAACTCAACAATATCCCTGGACCGGGAAAACATTTATAACACACACTATTATGTACAGATTCACTTTACCCAGAGACCTTTATCATGGCAAAGGCGCCATCGATGCTCTCAAAACCTTCAAAGGCAAACGCGCAATGGTTTGCGTTGGTGGTGGCTCCATGAAGAAATTCGGCTTCCTCGACCGTATCTGCAACAACCTCAAAGAGGCCGGCATGGAAGTGCAGCTCTTCGAAGGCATCGAACCCGATCCCAGCGTCGAAACCGTTATGAAAGGTGCCGAAGCTATGCTTCAGTTCCAGCCCGACTGGATTGTTGCCGTTGGCGGTGGTTCCCCCATCGATGCAGCTAAGGCCATGTGGATCAAATACGAATATCCCGAGACCACCTTCGAGCAGATGTGTGTAGTCTTCGGTATTCCCGAACTCCGTCAGAAGGCTCATTTCTGCGCCATCAGCTCCACCTCCGGCACCGCTACCGAGGTTACCGCTTTCTCCATCATCACCGACTACGCCAAGGGTATCAAATACCCCATCGCCGACTTCCAGATCACTCCCGATGTGGCTATCGTCGATCCCGACCTCGCCGAGACCATGCCCCAGAAACTCGTTGCCCACACCGGTATGGATGCCATCACCCACGCTGTTGAGGCTTACGTTTCTACCGCCCACACCGACTATACCGATCCTCTGGCTCTCCACGCTATCAAGATGATCCAGCGCGACCTCGTTAAGTCCTACAATGGCGATATGGAATGCCGCGCTTCTATGCACAACGCTCAGTGCCTTGCCGGCATGGCCTTCTCCAACGCCCTCCTTGGCATCGTCCACTCCATGGCCCACAAAACCGGCGCTGCTTTCGCCGACTTTGGCGCCCACATCATCCACGGTGCTGCCAACGCCATGTACCTGCCCAAGGTTATCGCCTTCAACGCCAAGAACCCCGAGGCTCTCAAACGTTATGGCGAGATTGCCGACTTCATGAACCTGGGTGGCTGCTGCGACGAAGAGAAGGTGAAACTCCTCATCGCTTACCTGCGCAAGATGAACGACGACCTCCGCATCCCCCACTGCATCAAGGCTTATGGCGCCGACAGCTATCCTTGCGAGCAGGGCTTTGTGCCTGAGGACGTGTTCCTGGCTCGTCTGCCCGAAATCGCAGCCAACGCCCTCCTCGACGCCTGCACTGGCTCCAACCCCCGCCAGCCCAACCAGGAAGAGATGGAGCGTCTGCTCAAGTGCTGCTACTACGACACCGAAGTCGATTTCTAATCCCCTTCTCTGTTATAACCCAAGAGGCTGGGCGACCCCGTCGCCCAGCCTCTTTTTTCATCAGCATCTACGTTAGCAACCAGTCTATGACCAGCCGTAAGCGTATCCTCATTGTTGTCTCAATAATCTGTCAATTAAATCTTCGCCTCAGCCACGCATAAATAATAATTCATACATAGTGCCATACAATAATTCGGCACTGTTTGCGTTATGCTCAAATAAATAATTGTTATTATGGGCACTACTTTGCAGCGACTTCCGATTGGAATACAAGGATTTGAGAAAATTCGTGAAGAGGGATTTTTGTATGTTGACAAAACCCGTCAGGTCTATGACCTCACGCACACAAATCAATATTACTTTCTTTCCCGTCCACGCCGATTCGGCAAAAGTCTGCTGCTGTCCACCATCAAATGCTACTACGAGGGCAAGCGCCAACTGTTCGACGGCTTGTATATCAGCACCGTGGAGAAGGATTGGAAGAAACATCCCGTGCTGTATCTTGACCTGAATACGGAAAAATATGACCGTCCCGAGGTGCTGGAACAGTTGCTCAACGAAGTGCTGTGCGAATGGGAAGGCCTCTATGGCAAGAATCCTGAAGAGATTGGTCTGGGACGCCGATTCCAAGGCGTTATCCGCCGTGCTCACGAGAAGACCGGCCTCCGCACCGTGATACTGGTAGATGAGTACGACAAGCCCATGTTGCAGGCCATCGGCAATGCTGAGCTGCAGGATGCCTACCGAGCCACATTGAAGGGATTCTATGGGGCATTGAAGTCGAT
>JAKSMO010000076.1 GCA_024400545.1 Bacteroidales bacterium
CGTTTGGGCTTGAGCTGGGCGCGGATTTCGCCTAGCGGGTCGGTTTGCTCAAGATAGCAAGTGTAGGCCACGGCAAGGGCGTCGGAAGCATCAAGATATTGCGGGAGGTCTTGGAAACCGAATATGCTTTGCAACATGGTGGCCACCTGCTCCTTGGCGGCATTGCCATAGCCGGTTACGCGCTGCTTGATGGCGGCGGGCTCGTATTCGGTGTAGCTGAGGTCGCGCCCGAGGGCGGCGCCGATGGCCACGCCTTGGGCTTTGCCCAGTTTGAGCATCGACTGGATGTTCTTGCCCACAAAGGGGGCCTCGATGGCCAGGTGGTCGGGGTGGTAGGAGTCGATGATGCGGAGCGTAGAGTCGTAGATTTTGCGCAGTCGGAGGTGGAAGTCGGCCATCTTTTTTAGATACAGAACATCCATCACCACAAGCTGTGGTTTGGGGCCGTCGGTGTTGATGAGGCTGTAGCCGAGAATTTGGGTGCCGGGGTCGATACCGAGAATGAGCATATTCAGATAATTTTTTTGCAAAAATACGCATTTTTTTTGTATCTTTGCATTTTCGTTGCAAAATAATTTTTGCGACAATTTTGTGTATAATATTAATAAAAATAATAATTTAAGTATTTATAACTATGGATAAACTGATTATCACCGCCGCTATTTGTGGCGCAGAAGTGACCAAGGAGCAGAACCCTGCAGTTCCTTACACCGTTGAAGAAATCGTTCGCGAAGCCAAATCGGCTGTTGATGCCGGTGCCGCTATCGTTCACCTGCATGTTCGTCATGACGACGGTACTCCCACCCAGAGCCGCGACCGTTTTCAGGAGTGCGAAGAGGCTATCTACAAAGAGTGCCCCAACGTTATCTTGATTCCCTCCACCGGCGGTGCTGTGGGTATGACTCCCGAAGAGCGTTTGCAGAGCACCGACACCACTCCGCTGCCCGAAATGGCTACCCTGGACTGCGGTACCTGCAATTTTGGCGACGAAATTTTCGACAACACAATGCCCACTATGCGTGCTTTTGGCAAGCGCATGATGGAGCGCGGCATCAAGCCCGAATACGAGTGCTTTGAGATGGGCCACCTCGACACCATCCTCACCATGGCTCGTAAAGGTCAGGTGCCTGGCGATCCCATGCAGTTCAACTTTGTGCTTGGCGTGCCCGGTTGCACCCCCGCCACCGTTGACAACCTTTGCTGGTTGGTGAACAAGATTCCCGCAGGCAGCACCTGGACCGCTACCGGTATCGGCCGCCACGCCTTCACCCTGGCAGCTCCCGCTATCGCTATGGGCGGCAATGTGCGCGTAGGTTTTGAGGACAACCTCTATCTGGAGCGCGGCGTGCTGGCCAAGAGCAATGGCGAATTGGTTGACAAAGTGGTGCGCATGGCCAAACTGCTGGGCCGCGAAGTGGCTACCAGCGACGAGGCTCGCGAAATCTTGGGTCTGAAAAAAAGATAATAAAAGTTAGGATATAACACCAAATGAAAAAGATTTTTCTTAGCATCATGGCACTCGGCATGGCGTTTGCCGCCATGGCCCAGGGTGTGGATATGAGCAGCCAGCAGATGAAGGAATGGCGCCAGCTGAAGCATCAGCGCGACATTTCGGGCATGGCAGCCAAGAGCGGCCGTCCTCAAACCGAAGCCACCTACACCGCCCCCAAGCAGAGCAAGGCACTGCCTCAGGATCGTGTGTGGTTTCCCGGCGAATGGGAAGAGGTGCAGGCTATTGTGGTAACTCCGTATTACAGCTATGCTCCCGATACCAATCTCGGCTCCGGCATGTATATGGCCGACCCACTGGTTACTGGCGTGGCCGACTACTACAAATACAACGCTTCACGCGGTTGGCAGAGCACCGGCATCACCGGCCCCTATAAGTCGCAGATCGACACCACCTCCACTTTCGGCAACACTTTCTATTACCTGATGGATGGTATTCAGAAAGGCCATGCCGAAGCTTGGGTGCGTGTGGAATACCCCAAGGACAGCAACGTGGTGCTGCGCAAACTGGCCCGCATGGGCTTGCGCCACGACTCGGTACGCTTTATTGTGGGTCCGGGCAACTCGTTCTGGTATCGCGACTGCGGTCCTATCTGCTTCTACTACGGCGATCAGGACAGCGTGGCTATGATGGACTTTGAGTATTATCCTGGTCGTGCCCTCGACGACTCGCTGCCTTCGCTCATTTATCGTCAGATGCATCTGCCCAACTACATCAACACCATCGAGTGGGAGGGCGGCAACTGCTTGGTTGACGGCGCAGGTTTCCTCTTTACCAGCGATGCCGTGTATGGCAACAACAGCGACTCCTATGGCCAGCTCACCTGGAACGGCCGCGACTACGGCACTATCAACTATACCACCAAGCCCCGTCTCACCAGCGCCCAGACCAAGGCCGCTCTGGCAAGCCTGCTGGGTCAGCGCGAAACCCATGTGCTCCCCGCCTATCAGTATGATGGCGGCACAGGCCATATCGACCTTTATGCCGATATGTGCGAAGAAAACGGCTTTGTATTCTCCATCATGCCCAGCAACTATAGCAGTTGGGTGGATTATCGCACCGGCGCTCGCAATATCGACTCGCTGTGCTCCTACACCTCCATCTTCGACCGTCCTTATTATCAGGCCGAAATACCTTTCCCCTGCACCGATAACGGCGGCAATTTCACCAGCCAGAGCTCTTACAACAGCAACTACACCCGCACCTACAGCAACCACACTTTTGTGAACGACCTTATCCTCCAGCCCTGTTTCTCGCAGGTGGTGAATGGCCGTCCTTCGGCTGCTTGGGACCAGGAGCGCGTTGAGCAGCTTAAGGCCGCTTATCCCGGCTATACCATTTATCCTGTTGACGTGCGCGAGTTCGACGGCTCGGGCGGTGCTATCCACTGCATCACCAAGCAGATTCCCGCCGACAATCCCGTGCGCATCCTCCACAAGAGCATTGTGGGTTCGGCCAACGCTATGCGCGGCAACGACATCCCCGTGAGCGCCATCATTACCAACCGTAGTGGTGTGGCCCATGCCGAATGTGTTTATCGCATCAATGGCGGCGAATGGAACACTGTTACCCTCGCCGGCAACGGCAACAAATTCTCTGGCGTGATCCCCACTGCCGGTATCAACGAGCGTGTGGTGGACACTGTGGTGACTACCGATATGGTGGATTCCGTGATGGTAAGCGATACTGCTATTGTGGTGCGCGACACCATGGTTTTGGTTGAATATTACATTTCCGCTACTTCCAACAATGGCAAAACCATCAACAAGCCCATGACCGCTCATCAGGGTGGCTACTATAGCTTCTATTTTGATGGCCATGAAGAAGTGCTCGACAGCGTGAACTACGATTTCTCCACCGAGCCCCGTGCCATGACCGACATCACCTTTGTTTTTGATGCCAGCCGCACTGTGCTTGACGAGAGCACCGCTCCCATTCCCTCCGATCCTGGCGACAATCCCGTGGCTATCGACGAGGTGAATGCTGCCAACGCCTTTGGCCAGTTCTATCCCAACCCCGCCAATGAGCAGGCTAACATCAACATCGACCTGGGCAATGGCGGTAAATACGATGTGACTATTATCGACAATATGGGTCGCACCGTACACACCACTTCCCTCCAGACCGCAGGCAACATCACTTTCAGCATCCGTGCCGATCGTCTTGCCTCGGGCATCTACAGCGTTATCTTCTCCGGCAACGGACAGCAGGTTGTTCGTCGCCTGGTTGTGAAATAAAGAAGAAACTCCAAAGGGTGAGAGTCGCAAGGCTTTCACCCTTTCAATAATCGGAAAGATATTAAAAACTAAATAATAGTTCTTATGAAACACTCTTTACAAATTTCGAATTGGAAGAAGCTGGCTGCCGTGGCAGTGGGTTTCTTGTGCCTGGGCACAACTGTTATGGCACAAACGCAGATTGGCGTGACTGGCACGCAGGTCTTTGCATCCAAGGTCTATGATGGCAACACCAACTGCGGTGTTTACCTTGTGGGCAACATCACAGGAGTAAGCTATCTGCACAATGTGCTGGTGACTGCTACTGCACAGTACATGGACCGTCATGTGGGCGACAACAAACCCGTTGTCGTTTCTTACGCTATTTCGGGCGCCGACGCTGCCCTGTATCTGGCTCCTGCCAACGATACACTCACGGCCAGCATTACTCCCCGTTCGCTCTCTATTACCGGCACCCAGGTGGCTCCCAAAACCTACGACAAGCTCACCAATGCCTCCATTTTCAGCTTCGGCACCCTGCATGGTGTCCTTTCCATCGACTCGGGCAATATCTATCCCGCTTGCTTGGCCAATTTCCAGAACCCCAATGCAGGCCGTCAGCCCGTTGATGTTACCTATTCGCTCGTGGCTACTGGCAGTTCGCAGGCTGCCGACTATATTGCTCCGCTGCCCGAGACCCTTATGGCCAACATCCTTCCCCGTACCGCTTACACCGAGGACATTGCCGTGGCAGCCGAGAAAGTTTATGACGGTTTTGTGGCTTGCCCTGTGAGCAACTATGGTCATCTGACCGGCCTCCTCGATGACGATACCGTTCACTATACCGTTACTGCTAATTATAGAAGCCGCCATGCCGGCATGCTTAAGGCTGTGGATGTGAACATCTTCACCTCTGGTCCTCAGGCCGCCAACTACAACGTGGTGGATACCTTCCGTCACTATTCCCGCATTCTTCCGCTGGAAATTGAGTGGTATCGTCCCACTGTTCAGCTGGCTAAGGAGTACGACGGTACTGCCGATGCTATTGTGCTGGTAAACGGTGGCGCCGACAATATTCTGCCCATCGACACTGTTGTTGTTGAAACTCCCGCTTACTACGATAGCCCCGAAGTGGGTCGCAACAAGGTGATCAGCTGCAATTATGTTCTCTCCGGTCCTCAGGCTGCCAACTACACTTGTTCCTATGGTAGTGTTATTATAACCAACGAGGGTAAGATTATCCTCCCCACCCGTATCGCTACTCTTGGCACTGAAGAAGAGCCCTTTATGGTTACTGCTACCGGTTTCTGCCAGGGCACCAATGCTGGTGTTCGCTATCAGATTGCTGCCGGCGAACCTACTTCCTATCAGGTAACTTTCAGCGGCGATGCTATCGCTCAGGGTTTTGCCAACACTGGATGGATGAGCCGTGGCGAGCAGGATTCCGTTATCCTCTTCCAGGTTCCCGCCACCTGTCAGGAAGGCGACTACACCTGCTACCTCTCTTTCAAGAATGACGCTGGTGTCAGCACCAATCCTCTGCCCGCCACCTTCCACGTCAATATCCCCAACAGCTACCTTGTTCAGGTGTTCGACGATGTGGTGAGCATCGACAATAGTGGCAAACTTGATGGCCGCATTGACCGTTTCAACTCCTTCCAGTGGTACCACAATGGCGAGGAAATCAACGACACCAAGCCTTACCATCAGGAAATTGGTGGTCTGACTGGCGAATATAGCGTCCGCGTAAACATGGGCCTCTCCGACGAGGGTTATGTTTGCCCCAAGACCTTCACCTCCAGCAGCAAAGTGTCCATCGTCCACGTTTATCCCAGCCCCGTTGTTAGCAACACCAATATCAAACTGCAGGGCTTCCACGATGGCGAACACCTCATGCAGGTATTCGACAACCACGGCACCGTGGTGTTCTCCACCACCTTCTCCGGTTTTGAATATAAGCTGGATATGAGCACTCTCGCCCCCGGTTCTTACCTTATCAATGTTGACGGTCGCACCGCTAAAACCATTAAAATGTAATAGCATGAAAAAAGTAATTTCTACCATAGCATTGCTGGCCACAGTGGCCACAGCATCTGCCCAGATGGAAGACCACATCCACAATATTCAGGTCAACCTTGGCGGCGGTGTACACTCTCTTCTCTACACCCCCCAGCAGGGCGATTACCACCTGGGATTCGGCGGTCTTTTCGAGGCCCAGTATCAGCTTATGTTCAACCATTATTTTGGCATTGGCGTAGGCGTGCAGGTGAGCAACCTGGCTGCCAACTCGGTATATAATTATACCATCAACGAGAGCAACCTTATGCTCCCCGGCGCCATCTATTCTGCCGATGTGCAAAGCCGTTTCTACAACTGGCGCGAACGTCAGATGGTTATCGACTGTAGCGTGCCCCTGCAACTCATCTTCCGTGCTCCCATCAATGTGAAGTATGCCTTCCAGATGGGCTTGGGCGCAACAATTGATCTGCCTATCTGGTCGCAGTATAAAACCACCGACGGTGTGGTAAAACGCGAAGCTTATATGAGCGAGACCAATGTCACCTATAGCGATATGTCCAACCACCTCTTGGGCAGTTCTCGTGCCGATGAGAAGGGTGCTATTGATGTGAAATCGGTTTCCGTGGGTCTGCTTGCTGACCTGGGCTTTGTTTCCAATTTGAGCAAAGGCGCTGGTCTCTATTTCGGTCTCTATGGCAACTACACTCCCGCCAATGTGAACCTCACTGCTGCCAACAACGCAGCTCTTATGGCTTACAACGAGACTGAACAGGCCTACAGCTACAACCACACTTGGGCTTCTGACCGTGTGGCCGACGCTATGCCTCTGGAGGCAGGTATTAAGATCGGTCTGCGTTTTGGTGCCGGTAAACTTGTGGACTGGAAAGCCCGTCATGCTGAGGAAATGGCTGCTGCCGCTCAGGCCAAGGCCGATTCTATAGCTGCTGCCGAGGCTGCTGAAGCTGCCCGTTTGGCTGCTGAGCAGAAAGCTCGCGAAGAGGCTATGGCTAAGGCTAAAGCTGAGGCCGAGGCTCGCGCCCAGGCTCAGGCCGACTCTATCGCTGCTGTTCATGCTGCCGAATTGGCTAAAGCCAAAGCCGAAGCTGAGGCTCAGGCCGACGCTGCTGCCAAGGCTAAGGCCGAGGCCGACCGCTTGGCTAAGGAAAAAGCCGACGCTGAAGCTCGTGCTAAAGCCGAGGCTGAACGTTTGGCTAAGGAAAAAGCTGATGCAGAGGCTCGCGCTAAAGCCGAGGCTGAAGCCCGTGCAAAAGCCGAAGCTGAGGCTCGCGCCAAGGCTAAAGCTGAGCAGAAGGCTCGCGAAGAGGCTGCCTTCATCGCAGGTTTCTCCGACACTGCTTACTTCGAAACTGCCAAGGATATGCCCACTTTCGGTCAGCTCAACTCCGACTCTTGGGACAATCTGAAGGAAATCATGGACGCTCACCCCGAAATCAAGGTTACCGTTGCCGGTCATACCGACAATGTGGGCTCCGCATCGTCCAATATGGCTCTCTCTCAGCGTCGTGCTGACAACATCAAGAAGATGTTGGTTGAAAAAGGCATTGCTGCCGACCGTATCAAGGCTGTTGGTAAGGGCGAAAGCAATCCTATCGCAACCAATAGCACTCCTGAAGGACGTGCCAAGAACCGTTGCATTATCATCACCATCGGCAAATAGTCCGGCGGATATGCAATAAAAAGAGAGGGTGGCCCATGCGGTCACCCTCTCTCTTTATTATGTCTATATGCTAGAACTGGATATCAACACCCACCATCATGCGGCTGCTGGTGGTCTCAATATTATCGCTTTTGTTCAGGTCGGTCAATCCGTACAGCCACATGGCGTGAACACCGATTTTGCCATACGAAAGGCGGGCACCGTAATTCAATCCCCAGCTGTAGCGGTCCATGATCTCAACATCAGCATAGTTGTCTATTTCGCCAATCGATTCAATCTTGGTATTGCTCAAAATGCCCATATTCATGCTCAGGCCGCCAAAGGCAGTGAGTCTTACCTTGCGAAAACGCAACGAGAAATTCAGCATCACCGGCACATTCACGTTAATCAGCATCGTTTTGCCTGTCAGTAGGCCGGCAGTGTCGGAAATACTAAAATGCTCGGCTTCGGCACCTAGCAATAAGCCAAAGTTGTGGTTGAGGTCGATATTATAACTAAATCCGGCATACTCGCCTATTTGCATGGTGCTGCTGGTTATGTTGCCCACCACGGTGGTGGTTTTGGTGTTGAGCGTGTTTTGGATAAAACCTAGATGGAAATCGCCCTGAGCACGCAGAGCTGTAGCAAAGCTGATGACCAATAGCAGGGTCAATAATAGAGTCTTTTTCATTGTATTGTAGTATCTTTTATTAATTGGGAATCAAAGGTTGGTTGTCGTTGTCTCGTGGCAGTGGCGAAACAATGGGCAGTCGATCCATTTCTTTCACATACATCAGCATACCCAGGAAAGCGGCACCAAGGTTAAAGTTGATTGTCTCGTCGCTGTAGGCGTCCCATCCCGACGAGTATCGGGTGGCCATGCCTGTTGTGAAAATCTGCATCTGCTCCACTAGCACTCGTGCCTGGCGCTGTGTGATGTGGTAAAGATGGCATAGCTCCTCCTCCAGTTTGACCTCCACAGGAGTGCGAAAATGATGGTGCTCTTGTCCGATAGGCTGCATCACCAAGTTGAACAGGCGAGGCTCATTGATGCCAAACTGCACCACTCGTCGGCCAAACTCCTTAAAGGCTGGGTTGTAGTTGATGGAGTCGGCCACATAATCCTCATACATTTCGCACACCCGCTTCACCACATCGTCCTTCAGTTGGGATAAATTCTCATACACCGAGAAGATAGGGCTGGTAGAGCATCCCATTCGTTTGCTCAATGTGCGTGCCGTGAGGGCCTCAATGCCTAAATCTCTCACCAAACTTACGCCGGCTTCAATAAAATCCTCTTTGGTAAAAAGTGCTTTTCTCGACATAATAGAGTGTTCTATAAAGGGTTGTCCGAATGTTAGAGTTGCATCATCGGTCCTGCAAAGATACAAAAAAATAGGTATTGTTGCAATCAATGGTCTTTATATTATCATTTTTTAACTCAATTTTGCGAGAATGGCTATTGTGTCATGCCCATTATGTGCTATAAAACTTATAGAAAAAGGGCGCTCCGTTGCGGAGCGCCCTTTTGGCAGGTATCTTGGATTAGATAATTCAAGATTAGATGATGCCCTGAGCCATCATAGCGTCAGCAACGCGCATGAAACCAGCAACGTTAGCACCCTTAACGTAGTTGATGTAACCGTTCTCCTGCTTACCATACTTAACGCACATGTCATAGATGTTGTTCATGATGGTGTGGAGTTTCTCGTCAACTTCTTCAGCGCTCCAGTTGCGGTGTTCAGCGTTCTGGCAGATTTCGAGGCCAGAGGTAGCAACGCCACCAGCGTTGACAGCCTTACCAGGACCGAAGGGCAGACCTGCAGCCTGAACAGCAGCGATAGCTGCGGGCTGGCAACCCATGTTGGAAACCTCAGCAACGTACTTCACGCCGTTAGCGATGAGTTCCTTAGCATCCTCTTCAGCGAGCTCGTTCTGGAAAGCGCAGGGGCAAGCGATGTCGCACTTAACGCTCCAAGCCTTCTTACCAGCGGTGAACTTAGCCTGGCCGGGGAATTTGTCAGCCATATCCTGAACCTTGTTACGGTTGGAAGCACGCATATCGAGCATGTAGTTAACCATCTCCATGGTGATACCGTCAGCGATTTCGCAAACGCCGTCAGGACCGGAGATAGCAACAACCTTAGCACCCATTTCGATAGCCTTGGTAGCAGCACCCCAAGCAACGTTACCGAAGCCGGAGAGAGCAATGCGCTTGCCACACATGGTGTCGCCCTGCTCCTTAACCATACGCTCAACATAGTACATAGCACCGAAACCGGTAGCCTCGGGACGGATCAAGGAACCACCCCAACCGTAGCTCTTACCAGTGAGAGCGCCAGTGCTGTGCTCGCGAGCGAGTTTCTTGTACATACCGTACATGTAGCCGATCTCACGACCGCCAACGCCTACGTCACCAGCGGGGCTGTCCTGATCGGGACCGATGTTGCGCCAGAGTTCATAAACGAAAGCCTGGCAGAAGCGCATGATTTCAGCGTCGCTCTTTCCGACGGGGTCGAAATCAGCACCGCCCTTACCGCCACCGAGAGGAAGCATGGTAAGGCTGTTCTTGAAGATCTGCTCGAAACCGAGGAACTTCAGCATGGATTCGTTCACCTTGGGGTGGAAGCGGAGACCGCCCTTGTATGCACCGAGAGCAGCATTGTACTGCACGCGATAACCGAGGTTAACCTGGGTGTTACCCTGATCGTCAACCCAAACAACGCGGAATTTGAAGATACGGTCGGGCTCAACAAGGCGCTCAACGATCTTAGCCTTTTCGTACTCGGGGTGTTTGTTGTATTCTTCTTCGATGGTCTCGAGAACCTCGCGAACGGCCTGCAAGTACTCATTTTCACCGGGATGTTTGGCTTCCAGGTTAGCCATAATTTCGTTTACTTTCATGATATTTAATGTTTTGTGTTAAACGATGATGTTTTACTTAGTTCAACAAATGTACAACCTTTTTTTGATATAATGAAAAAAAAATCAAAAATTTTGTTTTTTTTCTTTTTATACCCTCAAAAACGCTCCCGAATCCAGCATTTAGTAGGGTTCTCATTATTATAATTGAATTCACACAAATGCTAATCCAGCCCCATTTCAACTAGGGTTGATTAGCTCATTTGATCTCTGTCGATATAAATATCAATTCAACAAATCAACAGTTCAACATCCAAAAATCTCATTAGCTTTGGCCTCGGCCTTGGCCTTGATCTCGGGAGTCACATTGTCCGACACCATCTTCAACGCCAGCGCCAGCGCGGTGGCATCGTCGCCAAAGCCTAAGATAGGAATAAAGTCGGGAATAAGGTCGGTAGGCAGAATCAGATAGCCCAGTGCGCCAATAATGATGCCTTTGCTTTTGATGGGCACATCCTGCGAAAGCAGCACATAATAAAGTTCCAGTGCAGGTTGTATTATCTGACGGCCGGCCTTCGAGGCTATTTTCTTCACTTTGGCCCAAAAATTGTCGTCAGAATAGTATTTCCCAAACTTATCTGCGTTTTCAATGCTGAATTTTTTCTCATCCATAGCTTTTGAATATTATAGTGGTTATTTTTCTTCGTTCTTTTCCCAGGTGTGGCGATAGATCACAGGTCCCACAAAAGACAGCCTAGCGGGGTAGGTGTGCATGCTGTTGCAATGCGGGCATGGCTGAGGTGCAGTAAGATTGGTGGCCATCAGTTCCATGTCGGCAGCCGTAAACTGCTGCTTGCAGTCGTTGCACTTAAATTTTATCATTCCGTTATACATAGCAGTGTGTTTTAAAGTGGTTGCTATCAATTATCGTGCCAAAAAATCCTTATTTCCTCTTGGCAATGCACAATAGCCCCAAGAAAGTGAGCAATCCGTTGAGTAGCAATATTTCGAACCCGAAATGGTAGCCAGTCCAGATAGGCATGTAAATCTTCAGCAGGTAGCAGATAATAGGGGAGAGGATGGCAATCACAGGCACCCATCGGTCGTCCACTTGTTTCTGGGTGAACATGCCAAAGGTAAACAAACCCAGCAATG